>JBDLIO010000470.1:0-3316 GCA_039714865.1 Acidobacteriota bacterium
GAAAGAGATCGGGACCTCGTCGTTGGCGACCCACTGCCAGGGGCCGCGGTCGAGGTCTGATGACTGGAACCACCGTCCGGACAGCAGAACATAAAAATGCTGTGAGCCGATATCGAAGATGACGTCGGAATCGGTATTGCTGACCTCGAGGATGTCATTACCCTGGATGGGTTCCATGTTGGTCTTGCCGTCAATGAAAATCAGCTCGGCAGGCTCTGTCGAGACGACGATCTCGGGGGTTCGGGTGTCTGTTGGCTCGGATTTGTCTGCTTGCGGCTGATCTTCTGCCTGTTTCTTCATCAGCGAGTCAATCTTGGCGATCTCCTTCGGCAGTTTGCCGGAGGCCTTCCAGGGTCCCATGATGTCCCTGGCAGTGAACCACTGCGAGTCGGAAGCCAGGAAGAAATTTCTCCCGTCCTTGATGATGACATAGGGAGAATTGACCACTCTTTCCAGCTTGGAGTCTTCGATCTCTTGCAGTTTGGGTTCACCGTCAATCAGGATCAACACCGCGGGCTCGTGTTTGACGATGATCTTCGGCACGTCATGTTTGAGCGCGCTCGCCGCCGGAGTGCCCCGGTCGGCGAGTTCGAGGGAAGGCAAGAGAACATCGAGGTCCACCTCGTACACCCAATCGTCCAGCTCGTCTTCGAGGATATCGATCAGCTTCTGTTCCTGCTCTTCTCCAGCATCGGGGAATCGCACTGCGGGTACCGTAACGTCGTAGAAACTGACGGTTCTCGTCTCCTTGTCGGTGGTGAAGTGTCCCGACAGCCAGACTGCGCCGAAGACCGGCGCCTTTCCTGCGGATCCAACGACCGACACGGCGGCACGGGCCTCGAAGGTGTTGCCTTCCCAGCTGTCGATCTGAGGCTGGTACATGGTGATGGAGGCGCCCATCGCTTCAACCGTCTTCGGCCAGTCCTTGTTTCCCAGGTCCTGTGCCTGAGTCGGTACCGCTGCAGCCAGAATTATTGTGAAGGCCAGAACTATGATGGCTCTACCGTATCTCATGGGGAACTCCTTCTCGTCATTACGAATCACTGCTTTTTAGGTTTGCCATTATAGGCCAAAAATTACTCGCCCTTCCGGGCGAACCAGACCAGGATCAGGCCTCCGGTCAGCAGCAAAGGCAGAACGACCGCAAGCAGTTGAGCCGCTCGGAACGAATCCACTGCCCGACAAGGAGGCCTTCGCGGCGGAGTTCTTCGATCAATGCCTGCCAGCGGTCGCGCCTGGGACCGGACCCTGACCCTCAACTCCTGAGAGGACATGGTGACGGATGGGTTTTTCTGAAAAAGATGCTTGGTCTGGGTGGTGCCGGCGCAGGAAACCAGGGGCGTTACGAGGCAGAGGACGATGATGGTGACCTTGTTCATGCTCAACCTCCGATGCTTGAGGACATTTTATCCCAGGCCGGTGGCTGGGTTAATGCCGAATGGCAGCGAGCAGAAGGACGAGGCCAAGAGTCGTATTGGTCGCCAGATTCCAGATGACGTTGGCGCCGAGGGCCGGGATCGGCGGATCGGTCTCGGGTGTTCGAAGTGCCCAGGTGAAGGCGCCGAGCAGCAGCAACGTCGGCGCCGCGGCGATCAGTGCCGTTGGAGGCAGGATTTCCATCCACACTCCGAGGGCCAGGACCAAGGGCACGCCAAGTGCGGCGCCGATGTAAATCCTCGCCGCCCAGGTTCGTCCGAATAGAAGAACCAGATTGCGTCGGCCGCCGTGGCGGTCGGCTGCCTCATCCGGAAACTCGTTGAGCAGCAAGAGGTTGAAAGTCATCAAGAATGCCGGTATCGATGCGACTACGACGGCGCTGCCGATACGGCCGTTCTGCACCAAGGCCGTTCCGAGAATAGGGAGGGCGCCGAGACCGAGGCCGGCGGCGACCTCGCCAAGGCCGACTCGAGCCATCAAATTCGTGTAGGTCAGTACCAATAACGCCCCGGCCAACACCAGCGGGACCATCGGCCAGCCGATCTCCAGCAGGAAGTAGACTCCTACGGCACCTCCGATGACGGAGCAGACGACGCCGAAGATCGTGGCGATTCTCGGAGTCATTGAACCCGAAGGAAGGGTGCCGCTGCCGCCCGAGAATGGAGTTGCTTCTGTCTCCAGATCGATTCCCGTCTTGAAGTCACTGACCTCGTTGAAAATGTTGACGGCCATGTGGAGAGCCACCAGGCCGACCAGGGCCAGCAACGTGTGCGACCAGGAAAAGGAACGGTGGTACGCCGAAGCCCCTGCGCCGCACACGACCAGGGTCACGGGGAGGATCAAGAACGGACCGCGAGAAACGCCGAAATATGCCGATGCTTTTGCCATGGCGTCAGTGTAGCAACCCGAAGGACATACTTCCCTAGGGAGTCAATGACAAAAAAGCGCGCCCCGGAGGGCGCGCGCTAACTGACAGCTGATAGCTGACGGCTGATAGCTCTTCTACGGCAGGGCCGACAGCCAGCCGCCGTTGTCGAACCATCGCTCCTCGAGGATCTCGAGCACTCCGATCAGTTCCAGGGTACCGAGGGAATTCTCCACCATATTGAGGAAAACAGTATCTCCAGGAGGAACGGCTATACCGATGGGCTCGAGGGTCAAGGGACTGTCCAGGGTCACCAGATCGGCTTCCGGGTGCCGCAGAATCGAAACGGCGCAGATTGGGTAGTCCGCGACCAGGGCATCTGCCTTGTCGGTGATGACCATGGCGACGCCGGCCTCATAGTCGTCGACGGCGGTGTACTGAGCGTCGGGCCAGACCTCTTTGACGAAGTCCTGGCTGGTCGAGTCCTTGAGGGCGACGATGCGGGCCTTCGACTGGTCCAATTCCTCGGCTTCGACAATTGCCGCAATCGTCTTCGATTTTGTCAGAATCGATTTTCCGGAAACCTGGTAGGGACCCACGAAAGCCACCTGGAGGTTGCGCCGTGGGGTCATTGTCATGCCGGACATGACGATGTCGATTTTCCCCTTCTTGATGGCGGGCAGCAAATCGGCGAAGGGCATCTGCACGATTTCCAATTCAACGTCCATCGCCTCGGCGAGAAGCTCGGCGATGTCGACTTCATAACCGAGGACCTTGCCGTTCTTCGCCACGAAACCATAGGGAGGCTGGGAACCGGTCATCCCGACTCTGAGCTTGCCGCTTTCGATGATGCGCGTGGCGACCGGCGCGTCGCCGCCGGCGACAGCTGCGAGTGGCGAAGCGATCACCAGGGTCAGGACCAGTGCTGTGAGAATTGCTGTTCTTTTCATCTCGTTTTCTCCTTTGTTCATTCAACCCGTCAGGGTTTGCAGTTCGATCAAGTGCATTCAAGCC
>JBDLIO010000471.1:0-3309 GCA_039714865.1 Acidobacteriota bacterium
CTGCCCTATCAGGTCAACAAGGCAGCCTTGGTCGAAAAGATCGCAAGCCTGGTGCACACCAAGAAAATCGACGGCATCGCCGACCTCAGGGACGAGAGTGACCGGGATGGTATCCGGGTCGTCATCGAACTCAAGCGGGACGCCATACCGGAGATCGTACTCAATCAACTCTACAAACAGACCCAGATGCAGTCCTCCTTTGGGATCATCCTTCTGGGAATCCTCAACAATCAGCCCAAGGTTTTCACGCTCAAAGAACTCCTGGGCCACTTCATCGACCACCGAAAAGAAGTGGTCGTGCGGCGCACGCAATTCGACCTTGCCCGAGCCAAGGAACGGGCCCATATCCTCGAGGGACTGGTCATCGCGCTGGACAACCTCGATGCCGTCATCAAGCTCATCAGGGCGGCGGTGGATCCACCGGAGGCCAAGGCGGGCCTGATGGAAAAATTTGGCCTTTCCGCCCTTCAGGCACAGGCCATTCTCGATATGCGCCTGCAGCGACTGACGGGTTTGGAGCGGGACAAGATTCTCGAGGAATACCGGGAACTCCAGGCGACAATTGCCCACCTCGAGGAGATTCTCCGGTCCGACGCCATGGTCGAGGACATCGTTATCGAGGAATTGGAAGCGGTCAAGGCTGCTTTTGGGGACGTCCGGAGGACCGAGATCGTCGACGATTATTCCGACATTGAAATGGAGGACTTGATCGTCGAAGAGGATATGGTCATAACGGTCACCCGGGGGGGCTACATCAAGCGGACCGCACTGACGGAGTACCGGGCTCAACGGCGAGGTGGACGGGGCAAGGTTGGCATGGCCACCAAGTCGGAGGATGAGGTGTGGAAACTCTTCGTCGCCTCGACCCATGCGACGATGCTCTTTTTCACCAATACCGGCCGGGTCTTTTCCCGGAAGGTCTACGAACTGCCCCAGGTTGCGCCCAACGCCAAGGGCCGGGCAATGGTCAACCTCCTCAGGCTGGGGGATGACGAGAGGATCGAAACCCTTCTGGCCGTAAGAAACTTTGACGACAAAGAGGATCAGTACCTCTTCTTCGCCACGCGCATGGGTCGGGTCAAACGAACAGCGCTCAGCGAGTTCGAAAACATCAGGACCAATGGCCTTCGGGCTGTCACGATCAACGAGGGCGACGACCTCTTGACCGTGCACCTGACGGCCGGCAACAGCCATGTGTTCATGGGAACGCACCGTGGGCGGGCCATCCGCTTTCACGAGGATCAGGTTCGGTCGATGGGCCGGACCGCCGCGGGAGTGCGTGGGATCACCATCGGGGCCGACGATTGGGTCGAAGAAGTGGCCTCTTTCGAGGCGGATTCCGAGGCGGACATTCTGGTCGTGACCGACCAGGGGTTCGGCAAAAGAACCCTTCTCTCGGAATTCCGCGTGCAGGGGCGCGGCGGGAAGGGCATTATTCTGATTCGCCTGACCGAGAAGAACGGAATGGTCGCCGGGATCCGGAGTGTGACCGAGGCCGACCAGGTCCTTCTGGTCACCGAAAAGGGCATTGTCATCCGGACCAGGGTCGAGGAGATTCGGCAGGCGGGCCGGGCCACACAGGGGGTCCGGGTCATCCGCGTTGGTGACGGGGACAAGGTCGTTTCGGTCGCCAAAGTTGTCGATGCCGACGAGGACGAACCAATTGACGACGACTCCCTGCAAACCGAGGCGTGACCACACCATTCACCGTTGATCCCGCACCGATACGGGCCACGGCGCTGCTCCACCAGGAGGGCATTCTGGCGGTCGTGGCCGCGGTCGGACTGTTCTTCAGGGGCCAGGGTCCGATGACCGCGCTCCTTCCGAGGACGTCCTGGATCGAGGCGCTCGGCGCCGGTGTCATCACTGGAGCTGCCGCACTGGCCGTCATGGGGCTCCTGCTCCTGGTGCCGGTCGTCAAAGACCTCGAGCGGTGGCAGGCCGGCATGGTTCACGGCTGGACCATGCTTGATTCGATCGCGGTCGCGGTGTTCTCCGGTCTGGCTGAAGAGGCGTTGATCAGGGCACTGCTTCAGCCGTGGATTGGGTTGGTGGCCGCTGCCGTTCTCTTCGCCCTTTTGCACATCGTTCCGGATCGTCGTCTCTGGGTTTGGCCTGTGATTGCGCTGGTTCTTGGGTTGGTTTTTGGTCTCGTCTTCGAACGGTGGGGATATCCGGCGGCGGCGGTGGCCCATATCGTTGTCAACATGGTGTCCCTCCTCCGCTTGCGCCGAAAAGACAATGTGAGGACCACGGCGGCGAGTGACTCGGGATCGGCGGATTGCTGATCCAATCGATCCCAAGAGCATGCCTTGGGTGTACAATGCTGCGGTTCGGAGGGTGTGATGCAAAACCACGATGATAAGTTTCGAGTGAAGGTCGGTCTGGCCGAAATGCTCAAGGGTGGCGTGATCATGGATGTCACCACGGCGGACCAGGCAAAGATTGCCGAGGGTGCGGGCGCTGCAGCCGTCATGGCACTGGAGCGGGTGCCGGCGGATATTCGGGTTCAAGGCGGAGTGGCTCGAATGGCCGGCCTGGAGAAGATCCAGGAAATCCAGGAAACCGTTCAGATTCCTGTGATGGCAAAGTGCCGGATCGGCCATATTGCCGAAGCACGAATGCTCCAGGCCCTTGAGGTCGACTTCGTCGACGAGAGCGAAGTCCTGACGCCGGCGGACGATGAGAATCACGTCAACAAACACCTGTTCGACGTGCCCTTTGTCTGCGGCTGCAGGAATCTGGGCGAGGCCCTTCGCCGAATCGGTGAAGGCGCCGCGATGATCCGAACCAAGGGTGAGGCCGGGTCCGGCGACATCGTCGAAGGCGTTCGGCATATGAGGGCTGTGCAACGGGGCATTCGCACCCTCGGAATTCTGGACCAGCACGAATTGATGGCCCACGCCAAAGAGCTTCAGGCCCCCTATGAGTGGGTCTGTTGGGTTGCGGAACACGGGCGACTTCCTGTTCCGAACTTTGCCGCCGGAGGCATCGCGACACCTGCGGACGCAGCGCTGGTCATGGAGTTGGGCGCCGAGTCGGTCTTCGTTGGATCGGGCATTTTCAAGGCGACCGATCCCGAGAAGAGGGCTGAGGCGATCGTTCAGGCCGTCACCCATTGGCGTGAACCCGCCAAGCTCCTGGAAATCTCAAGGGGGCTGGGTGAGGCGATGTCAGGCCTTGATTCAGGAAAGCTGACGACAGAGGAGATGCTCTCCCGACGTGGCTGGTAAAGGGCTGATTGGGGTTCTGGCCCTTCAGGGTGCGTTTGAAGCGCACCGTGAAGTTTTTGGCCGACTCGGAGTCACC
>JBDLIO010000472.1:0-3297 GCA_039714865.1 Acidobacteriota bacterium
CTCGATGGCCAACATCAGAGGCGCACGGCGCGGCGGTCGCAGCCGAATGAACCGTGAGGTCGCCAGGGGAATCAGTGTCTGGGAGATGAACAGCGAGGCCAACAGCGTCAGGCAGACGGTGATCGCCAACTCCCGGAGGTAGATATTCGCCTGACTGGGCTTGTTGAAGACCATCGGCAGGAAGACGATGACCGAGGTGACGGTGGCGGCGATGACCGCCGTGGCAACCTCACGGGCGCCCATTCTTGCTGCCTGGGCCCGGCCCAGACCCAACTGTTGGTGCCGGTAGATGTTCTCCATGACGACAACGGCGTTGTCGACCAGCATGCCGATGCCGACGATCAGGCCCAGCAGCGTGAGCGTGTTCATCGTCTTGCCCATCGCCCAGATCGCCCCGCAGGCGACGATCAGGGAAAAGGGAATGCAGGCGACCACGATGAAGGTCATGCTGAAGCGCCGCAGGAAGACAAACAGCACGACGCTCGCCAAAAGCGCTCCAAAGATCCCTGTGAAAGTCAGGTCCCGCAGCGTTTTCCGGATCTCTTCACCCTGGTTGAACCAGATCAGGAATTTGACGCCTTCCAGTTCGGGATCGACGGCCATCGCATCGACCCGGCGCTGGACGTCGTCACAGATCGCGACCGCGTTGGCGTCGGCCTCCCCCGTGACCGTGACCCCGATGGCAAAATTCCCGTCGAGGTGCCGGCCGTACTCCAGGGGCGGTTCTTCGTAGATCACCTCCGCAACGTCACCGAGACGCAGCCCGTCGGCCCGAAGGGGCAATTGTGAAATCTCCTCGATCGTCTGAAATGCGCCGACTGTTCGGACGCTGAAGCGCCGCTCGGCTGAGCGGATGACCCCGACGCTGAGGTCGAAGTTGCTCGACCGCAGGATTCGAACAACGGAGCGCACGTCGATCCCGTGGGCTTCGAGATCCTGAAGGCGCAAGTTGATGCGGACTTCCTTGGGATTGACGCCGTCGAGCCGCACGGCCGCAACGCCGTCGATCCGTTCGAGCGGCCTTACGATCTTGCGCTCCAGCAGATCGTAGCTTTCGGAGAGATCCAAATTGGACGACAGCCGGCCTTCGAGCACCGGCTGTTCTTCATCCTGGGAGTTCCAGCTTCCACCAATGGTGATGTCACCGATGGTATCCGGCAATTCCCCGCGAATTCGATCGACCCGTTCGAGGACCTCCGCCCGGGCCAGGCTCATTTGGTGGCCCCAGGAAAACTCCAGGCGGACCCGACCGTTGTTGGCGTCGCAGTTTGAGCGCATCGACGTGACGCCCTTGACCGAGCCCAGCGCCTCCTCGATCGGTCGCACGATCAACCGCTCGGTCTGTTCGGGCGTCGAGTTGGGGAAGGGCACCTGTACGAAGAGGGTCGGTTGCTCGACCTCCGGCATGAAACCCAGAGGTAACCGGACCAGGGCCACCGAACCCAGAACGACCAGGCTGATGATCACGGTCAATGTCGCCACCGGGCGGCGGATGGCCAACTCGGGAAGGGTCATCAGGAGTCCCCCGCTCCTTCCGGCTCCAGATCGACTCGTTCATCCTCGGCCGTTCGCACACGCGACGGCACCACCATGTAGAGCGCGGGGATGACCACCAGGGTCAGGAGTGTGCTCAATACCAGGCCGTAGGAGACGGTAATCGCCAAGGGCGCTCGCAGTTCGGCGCCTTCACCCAGTGAAAGGGCCATCGGCACCAGGCCGAGAACGGTGGTCAATGTGGTCATCAAGATCGGTCGAAGGCGCAGGGCGCCGCCTCTGAGAACGGCCTCCAGCTTCTCGAGCCCGGAACGCCTCAGTTGATTGACGGTGTCGATCAGGACGATGGCATTGTTGACGACGATCCCGACCAGCATGACGACGCCGATGAAGACGATGACGCTGACTGGAGTTCCGGTGACCAACAGTCCCAGGACAACCCCGACCAGGGCCAGGGGCACGCTGAAGAGCACGATCAGCGGGTGCACGAAACTCTCGAAAGTCGCCGCCATCACCAGATAGACCAGGAAGACCGCGAGGATCAACGCGAAGCGCAACCCGTCGAACGAGACCTGCATCTCTTCGATCTGGCCTCCCAGTTCCGGGCTGACCCCTGCAGGAGGGGCCTGCTCGGCCAAAACCTGCCGGATGTCGGCGACCACCGCGCCGAGGCTGCGCCCTTCGAGGTTGGCACTAATCACCGCGGCTCGCTGCTGTTGGATTCGGTGGATCTCGGCGGGGCCGCGATCCTCGACGACATCGGCCACGGTCAGCAGTCGTAGTTGTCGCCCGTCAGGCCCCTCGATGACAAGGTTTCTCACGTCTTCGAACGTCTGTCGGAAGGGTTCTTTGTTCCGGATCCGAATGTCGATCTGGCGATCTTCCTCGCGAAACCGGGTCGGCACGGCACCGAGCACCCTGTCACGCAGGGTTTCGGCCACGGTTCTCATGTCGAGGCCGAGGGCAGCCAGCCGGGTCCTGTCGAAAATGATCTGAAATTCGGGATTCCCTTCCTCCAGCGACGAGCGCAGGTCGACCAATCCGTCGATAGACCCCATCGCACCCTCGAGTCTTTTGGTATAGCGAGTCAGGATCTCGAGGTCGTCGCTGAAGAGCACGATCTCGATCGGTGTCTTGAGGCTGAAATACGATGGTTTCCCGAATTTTGCCGAGAGATCGGGGATCCGGGCGAAGTGGTCTCTGAGCGCCGACGCGACGGCCTCTTCAACGCCTTCGTCACGGCGATCCTCCAGAACGATATTGACCTGCCCGTAGTGTTCCGCCTTGGTGCTCAGGGAAAGTCCGCCCGAAACCAGCCGGCTGCCGGCCGTTGAATAGAACACCGACACGCGATCGTCATCGATCAATTTCTCGCCCATGGCGAGGACCGTTCGATCGGTCGCTCCGACCGTCGTACCCTCGGGCAGGGTTGCTTCGAAGTAGAACTCGCCCTCCGAGATCTCCGGGATCAACTCGGTTTCCAGGGCGCCGACTCCGAACAACGCCGCCCCAAAGACGACGGCCGCAACGATCAGGGTCAGCCACCGGCGCCGCAGGGCCATCCTCAAAAGGCGCTCATAACCTGCCGAAAGCGGCCCCAGCCCGGTACCGGTTGCAAGGGGTTCGGACGACTCTTCGGCCCCGGAACCCCCAATCGCGCTCAACATCGGGATCAACGACACGGCAACCACCAGGGATGCCGCCAGGCTCAAGCTGACGGTCATGGCCATGTCGCCGAAGATCTGGCCGGCGATGCCCTCGACGAAAACGATCGGCAAGAAAACCGCCACTGTGGTCAGGGTC
>JBDLIO010000473.1:0-3296 GCA_039714865.1 Acidobacteriota bacterium
AGCATCGGTAACAACAAGATCAGGCGCTTCATTCATTCTCCAAAAAGTAACAGGAATATTGCGATTCTCAGTCAACGTGGTTTATATCACAGAATCAAAATGCCGCTGTGAACCGGAGCAGCACCTCGGGATAAGGCCCGAGCATCCGTCAGAGGTTCGTACCCCACGTTGTCCCGGATTGCATATGACGCTGCCGGCGGGTTAAGCTCCAAGGATGGAGACCGAATCACGCCAGGTCCTGATCACTGGAACGTCAAGTAGCTTTCATCGCAGGGCGGCCCAGCTTCTGCCACCGCCCGACTTCGATCTCAGGTACGCCACTGACACCTCGAGTGCGACGGCAATGGTTCAGAAGACTCCCTTTCACGTTGTTTTCGTGGAATACGATGGAAATAATGGGCCCATCCTGGAGTTGGTCAAGAATCTTCGATGGAGCGGTTCACCCTGCCGAGAAGCCATCGCGGTCCTGTTGTGCGCATCCGATGACCTCGACGACGCAGAGGAGCATCTCCATTCGGGTTTCAGCCGCATCCTCAACCCCGAGGCTCCGGATTCGGTGCTTGCCAAAGCTCTCGACGCGGTACTCAACCCCGAGAAGCGCTACCCGTTGCGTGCATTGGTACGCATCAATGGCGAGGACCTCGGCCACCAGGGCGTGGTCATGACCCAGACCTCGAACCTCTCGACCACCGGCATGCTGGTGCGCTTTGACAAACACGTCATCGTAGGAACTCGTTTTGCCTTCACCCTGGAAGCGCCGGGCCTCGCCAAGGCCGTCTGCGGCACGGCCTCGGTGGTTCGCCTCACCCTCGGCAGCAGCGAGCGCCTCGACGGCTTCGCCGCCCGGTTCTCCCACTTCGAAGGCGACGACATGGGCCACCTCAAGAAATTCCTCGCCTCCCAGCGGCCCCCTGCAAAAGCCGACCCCGGCCCCTGACCCGTCCGAGCCCGGCTACTGCGACGACTTCGTCTATGGCGAACCCGTGCCGGCAGATTTTAGTGTGGAAAATTCCTATAAAACGCCAGTTTCCCTATTCCGCACTCGAGCTTCCGCTCTCCTTCTTGAACCGGTCCAGGTTCGCTTTGAAGATCTCGAGGCGTTGGTCCCCCACCCTTTCGGCCGTCTTCACCGCGGTGGTGTAGTTGGCGAGGGCTTCTTCCGCATCTTCTGCCGTCTCGAGGGCTTCGGCCAGGCTGTCGTAGACGTTGGCGGAGTCGGGATAGAGCTCCGCGTTATAGCGGAAGATCTTGATCGCGCCATTGATAGCATCACTGCCGAGGGTCTGGTAACCGATCGCGTTGACCTGCAACTCTGGAGGAATGACGGTGAAACCGTAGCGCTCGGAGAGTCCAGAAAAATGCGCCTTGAGACTGTCGATGCCGCCGCTGAATCTGCCGGTCTCGGGGTCTCTGGGCAGGTTCCAGGGTTCGAAGGCCTTTCGCAGGCCCCAGTATTGTGCGCGCAGGACAACCGAGCCGTGCGTCTCGTCGGGCATGCGCCTGACCTGCCACTCGAAGTCTTCCGCTTCGGCGCCCTCAAGAACCTTTTCGAAGCGATCGAGACGGTTGGGCCTCGGGTCGCCCTCTTCCTCATCGGCCATGGCCACGAAGAGGGTTGCTTTGACCTCTGGGCGGTCGGCGAAAAACGAACGCGCCTGGCGAAGCGACAGCTCGTCGTCCCACCTCAGGCTCGGGCTGATGGCGAGCACGGCCTGGAACAAATCAGGCCGGGTGAGATAGAGGTCGAGGGCGAAGAGCCCTCCGAAGGAATGGCCGCTGAAGATACGGAACGGCATCGTACGGTAATGATCTTCGACGTAGGCGAAAAGCTCTTCTGAGAAGAAATCCTGGAACTTCGAGGCCCCACCGCTGGTTGGAAAGTCACGCTCGGTACCGTCCTCTTCGGTGATCACGGCGTGGGTCGGCGTCAGGTCACGTGTGCGGTCGGTATTGGTCACACCGACGATGATCACCTGCGGCATCAGGCCGTTTCGGTTGAGGAAGTCGACCGTGCCGCGGGTGTGGGTCAGGTGGGCATCGCCGTCGGTCATGTAGAGCACCGGGAAGAATTGGCTGCCCTGGTCATAACCCGGCGGGGTGCTGACGAGGATGGTGCGCTCCTCACCCATCACCTTCGATTGCATCTTGATGGTCTCGCCGATGAGGATGGGCTCGCCGGCAAAGGTGAAAACACTCGCCAGGCACAGGCAGAGAACGAAGCATGTTGTTCTTTTCACAATACCTCCAGGTGTAGAGTTGATTGATCGGATTGAAAATGCAGCATCGTCCCTTCTACGGACCGACGCCCGCCCGGTTTCGGGTATTCTCAACCGATGATGATTCTGGAGTCCCTGGCACGGTTCTTCTCCTATCTTGCCGGAAAGAGGTCTGAGGTTCAGGCGATGGACGTCAAGGATGTCGTGATGGTCGAGGTCGAGCGGTATCACTTCAAAAACCCTCGGCCGATCGTGGCCAAACTCAACCGCATTCGAAAGATGAACGGCCTGATCGGTGGAGAACCCTAATCTGGCCGTGACTTGCCGGATGACGATTGATCAAACTCCCGGATCTGCCGAACGATTTCTCGGGCCAGCTCGTTTGGGATCGGGATGGTCAGGCTGTACTGCGAGATACGCCAACCTGCTGGAGTGAGGATGAGCACGCCGGTGCCCCGGCAGGCGCCGTACCTCTCATTCGAGAGGATCTCGTCGAACCGGGCCGCTCCTCCGCCGGGCAGGATGGCGACATGGCGTTCCCCTGGAACATAGGTCCAGCCCTGCCCTTTGGAGAAATACGGCTCAACAAAGGCCTTGAACTGATCGATGGACCAGCGTTCGGTGATATCGGTGCCCAGGAAGACGGCGTCGTCGGTGAAGAGGGAGAAATAGAGTTCGCCGTCAGCCTCGGACGCGGCGCGGTGGAATGTGTCCAAAACGGCGCCGATCGCTGCCTCAGCCTCATTCGCTGCGGCAGATTGACTCAAGGGACACAGCATGACTCCCAGAATGATCAGTGAAGAAACTCCATTTCGCATGCCACTCTCTCCCTTCACACTTCGCACTTCACACTTTCCCCTCCCTACCCCTCCTTGCCGTCAGGCCAAGGGGTCAGGGCGTGGGTTGCGACGCTCGGTTGAATGCCTAACCAGACTGCCGAGGCGGCCTTCATCAGCAGGCCCTGTTCAAAGGCGCCGTTGAACAGATCCCAGAGCTGTTACCGCCCGGCCGTGCGAACGAGAACGATCGCCGGTTCGGACCAGTCGAAGAGTTCGGCGAGGTCCAGGGTCTCAAGGGTCT
>JBDLIO010000474.1:0-3296 GCA_039714865.1 Acidobacteriota bacterium
TTCAATCCGGGTGTACGAACCGTCAATGACAGCGCAGCACGTGTTCACCGGGCTGCACTCGAGTGGCTTCAGTCGTTGCATCAAGAAGACCAGGTGTTTCTCTACGTGCATACGTTAAATCCCCACAATCCCTATACCCCTCCGCCGGAGTACCTGGCGCGGAATGTTGCGCTCGAAATCGATATGCCGGTGGGTACAACCCGCGAGCTGGTCGAGATCCGGGATCAGCGTCTACCGGCCACCGGCGAGATCCAAGAGAGAATTCGCAGCGCCTATGTTGCCGGTGTCGAATACAACGATGCCCTCCTGTGCAGCTTTGTGCAGGCTCTCGAAAAACGGTTCGGCAGGGGAGAGGTCCTCCTCATGCTGACCTCTGATCATGGCGAAGAGCTCTTTGATCATGGTGGTGTGTTACACGGTTATACCCTGTATGACGAAATGGTGCATATTCCGTTGGTGATCCGCTGGCCGGGTGTGATCAATCCTCGCAAAATCGAGCAGCAAACAGGAACCCTTGACGTATATGCCACCCTGACCAGCATGATTGAAAGACCACAACATTCATCGCTGACCGGTGGCCTGTCACTGTGGAGGAGCCTCCTTGGATCTCCTCCAGAGCTTGAAGATAGGCTTGTGTTTGCTGCCGCGCCAGGCGTTCGTGACACGATCGCCATGGTTCGATCACCGCGGATGAAGGTAGTCGAGGCACAATCACAGAGCTTGCAGTCCGGCATGGGTTTCAGATTGGGCCGGGGGCATGACAGCGAGTACGTCTTTGAATTGCTGGAAGATCCTTCTGAGCTGCGGAATCGATCTCCTGACGACGATCTCGAAGCCGAGTGGTTGAGAACTGAGCTTCGTGCGTGGAGACACAAGTGGACCGCGGCGGCGCCATCCGGCCCGCAGCAACAACTCGACGAAGCGACGCGCCGAAAACTCGAGGCATTGGGATACGTGAATCCCTGATCCCCGTCGATTCTTTGACTTTTCGGTCAGAACCCCATGCCACGCAACGGCCTGAAGACGGCGTCTCCAGAGATCTGATCGACTCGGGAGATGTAGCCGTACCAGAAGAAGCTCGGATCGGAGCAGATGACTTCGACCGAGCCGCCGAGGAGCTGGTCGGCCCCCAGGGACGAAAGGCTTCTCTGCTGCATGCCGGCAGCGGGGAACGGCATTGTTTCACGGGTGATCTCGGTTCCGTTCGAGTCACGGACAATCACCTCGAAATCAACAAGCGAGCCCTGGGCCGGGGGGACCGGCAGGTACACTCCGACATTGGTCCGGTAGAGGCTGTCGTTTTGGGCGCCGGCCGCCCAGGCACGGTCGGACACCAGGATGCCGAAGACTTCCTGCCCGAAGGTCCCGCCGTCATCGCCGAAGGTATAGGTCCGAGAGCCGATGACGATCGGTGAGCCGTCTTCGGAGATCACCGAGAGGGCGCCCTTGGCGTCAATCATCCCGAATACGCTCTGAACGACATTGGAAACCGTCAATTGGCCCAGGGCCGGCACGGTCATCGAGTCCGAGGTCAACGGATCGAACGCCGGGCCTCCGTCCCGGATCTCCGGGAAAAGAAGCAGGCGAACGGATATCTGGCTCTCTCCGGGATTGTGGACGATGACGTCCGACTGCCAGAAGGTGCCGGCCAGTCCGGGAAGATTGGCGACGGCGGGAACGGCCCCGCCGGGTCCGATGCCCTGGGCGCCCACCGCCATGGTCACGACAAGAAGCATCAGTGCAAGAACTACAGAAATACGCATGGAGACCTCCGCTCGGGTGCAGTGTACAGCGATTCTCTCCTGAGCGGATTCGATACAATGCTCTGGTGACTCAAGACGACTTCTTCATCCAGCCGGACCGCCCCTTGTTCTCCGGCCTCCTCGAGAGTGCGGCCCGCCTGGCAACGCGGGGTCATTTTCATCAGTTTCGCAAGCGGGGACGCGAGGATCCGCCCTGCGAGCCTGGTCGGGATCCCCTGGATGAAGAATGCGTCCCTTACGTCAGCCACCTGGTCGGCGTTGTCGGTATCCTCGCGCGTCTCGGCGCCGGAGACGAGGTGTTGGCTGCCGCTCTGCTCCATGACTATTTGGAAGATGTGCCGGATGGCGATGGACGGCGGTCGATCGAACAGGCCGTGGGAACTCGGGTGCTGCGATTGGTCCTCGAGGTGACCGAGGACAAGAGACTGGATCGGGATGAACGCGAGACCTGGGACGAGCGGAAGAAGGAGCAGATCGACCATGTGGCCGAGATGTCGGACAAGGCGGTGTTGATCAAGGCCGCAGACCTCCTCCACAACCTGGGGTCAATGGTGCATGACCTGGATCGAGCCGCTGTCCCGGCGTTGGTATGGGATCGATTCAACGCGCCACCTCAACGGCAGCTCTGGTACTTCCGGACGCTGCTGGGGGCTCTCAGCGCCCGACTGGGTGAGGGTCATGCCCTGTGCCTGGAACTCGAGAATTTGATTGCCCGCATGACCGATCTTCAACCGGTGGCCTGACAATGTGGTACCTCGCGCCCCTTCAATTCTCTGTGATGGCGCTGGCGACGATAGTGGCCTTTGGGCTAATTGCCTTTTGGATTGCCTTCGGCCGGCAATCGAAGGCCTACAACGCCGTGCGATGGTGGTGCCGGGTCCTGCATGTCATCTCTATGACTCGATACGAGGTCCAGGGCCTCGAAAACGTTCCCAAGGGGCCCTATCTGATCATCTCCAATCACTCGAGCCACCTCGACGGCCCCGGTTTGATTGTCACGCTGCCTGACCCCGTGTATTTCGTTATCAAGAAGGGCCTGGCTCAGATTCCGGTGTGGGGCTGGGCGGCGACACGGATCGGGTTCATTTCGATTGATCGCTCCCGTTCGAAAGCAGCCCAGGAGACGCTGCATCGTGCGGTCTCGACGATACGAGAGGGTCGACACATTCTGGTCTTTGCCGAGGGAACCCGTTCACCGGACCATCGGCTCCATCCATTCAAAAAGGGTGGATTTCACATGGCGATTGAAGCCGGCGTGCCGGTTCTTCCGGTGGCCATTAACGGGAGCCGTCGGCTGCTGCCCAAAGGGGCCCCTTCATCGAAACCCGGAACCGTCAGTGTCGTTGTCGGCGCCCCAATCCCGACTGAGGGGCTGCGCAGAGAAGACCTGTCGGATTTGATGGCTCGGACCCGAGAGGCAATTGTCGCCGGACGCAGACTTGATCCTGACTTTGTTGACTAGCCCGAGCCATACCCGTCCTGTCTGTTCAGGTTGGTGGCTTCGGCATCAAATCACGACCGACTGCGGGCCCT
>JBDLIO010000475.1:0-3294 GCA_039714865.1 Acidobacteriota bacterium
TCGTGTTGACGCTGGTCACGACTCCGCTGCCTGCAACGGGCGATCTGACATGGCAGAGTGTGGCAGCGGCGATCACATTGGCGCTGGTCAACACGGTGCTGGCCTATTTCCTGTTCTATCACCTCATTACCGTGTGGGACGCCACACGCACGATGCTGGTCACGCATCCGTTGCACCGCATCCCTTCGACCGACAACACAACGTGATCTTTCCCATTTGCGGCCGCTGGGTTTTCTTCTGACCTCTGCGCACGACGGGGCCACATGGCGGCCGCCAAAACGGCCAAGAGCACAACTGCACAGATTTCCTTGAATCCCAAATTCATGGCCGTCGGCCCGTCGGCATGATGGTGCACCGATTCGATTGCAGCAGCCGGCATCCCCGTCAGGACCCATCCACCCAACACAAAATCGACCAGCAGACCCGTCGCCAACGACCCGACAATGACCGTTCCCAGGTAGACGGCCACCACCCTCCCGCCCAGAACCCGAATCAAGGTCGTCACAGAGGCGACGTTGGTTGCCGGACCGGAGATCAAGAACACCAATGCTGCACCGGGAGACAAACCGACAGCGATCAGACTGGCAGCGATCGGGGTTGAGGCGGTGGCACAGACATACAGCGGAATTCCTACGGCCATCGCCAGGACATAGGGCAACAGGCCTCCCCCGAAGACGGCTTTCACATGGTCAGGTTCGAGAAACGCGGCGATGACGCCAGACAGGAGCAGACCTACAAACAACGCCCTGCCGATGTCGCGAGGCAGGGTCACGAACCCGTAGCGAAGAGCTCTGATGAGCGCGGATTCTCCCTTTTCGGAACTGCAGCACGAATCAGCGCATTCCTCATCCTGCTCAGGCAAGACCTGGGTTTCTTCGTCCGGCTCCACGGCCTGAACGACCATGCCTCCGGCGATACCGGTGATGAAGGCCGCCACCGGGCGGATGACGGCTATGACGGGGCCCAGCAGGGCCCAGGTGACGGCGATGCTGTCGACCCCGGTCTGGGGTGTCGAGAGGAGGAACGACGTCGTCGCTCCCTTCCCTGCGCCGTGCCGTCTCAAGGAAGCCGCAACCGGCAAGACCCCGCACGAGCACAGCGGCAGGGGAACCCCGAACAGGCTGGCCTTCGCAACCTGCGCAAATCCCTTTCGGCCCAGATGCTCCTCCACCCACTCCGGTGACACGAAGACCGACAACAACCCGGCAACCAAGAACCCGAAAAGGAGATAGGGCGCCATCTCTCCCAAAAGGGTCCATGAAGCAGCGAGGATTTGAAACGCAATCATCATGATTCCATCATATGCTTGAATGTGGAAATTATCACCCCCATATAATCGATTGAGCGAAGAAACGGAGGCCCAGTATGCGAAAGACAATGACCTTGCTTGTCCTCACCCTGATGACAGCTGTGATGGCCACGGCCGAGATTCCGAAACGACCGGTTCACACCTTTTCGATCGTCGCCAGAGATCCGGCCACCGGAGACCTCGGCGTGGCCGTCCAGTCCCACTGGTTCTCCGTAGGAACCGTGGTGACATGGGGAGAGGCTGGCGTGGGCGTCGTGGCAACCCAGAGCTTTGCCGACCCGGCGTACGGGCCTCGGGGCCTGGACTTGATGCGTTCCGGTCTCGATGCAGGCCGGGCCTTGCAGGCCCTTCTCGAGGTTGACGAGGGCCGAGACGTCCGTCAAATCGCCTTTGTCGACGCGACCGGAAAGGTAGCAGCTCATACCGGCTCGAAGTGCATCGAGTTTGCCGGTCACCTCGTCGGCAAGACCTACTCGGTTCAGGCCAACATGATGCACGGCGACCGAGTCGTGCCCGCGATGGCCGAGGCCTACGAGGCGGCGAAGGGAGACCTGGCCGAACGGCTGCTGGCCGCACTTCGAGCCGCTCAACGCGAGAAGGGTGACATCCGCGGAAAACAGTCGGCGGCAATGCTGATCGTCAAAGGTGAAGCATCGGGCCGCCCATGGGCCGACCGGGTGCTGGAACTGAGGGTCGAGGACCACACCGCACCGATCGAAGAGTTGGGCCGCCTGCTGACGATCCACCGCGCTTACAAACATATGAATGCCGGCGATGTTGCTGTTGAAAAAGGAGATATGGAACTGGCTCGCCAGGAATACGTCGCGGCGGGCACCCTGGCGCAGGACAATCTTGAGGTCCGCTATTGGCAGGCAGTCACTCTCGCGACGACCGGACACCTCGAAGAGGCGCTCCCGTTGTTCCGACGAGTTTTCGAGGCGGACGCCAGGTGGGTCGAACTGACCTCCCGCCTGGTCAAGCCGGGCTTGATTCCGGATTCAGAGGAGGGACAACAGCTCCTGGGGAGGATCCTCGAACAGGCACCGAAAGAGTGACTGCCAACGGCGTCACCCCTCGAAGACCGGTTCGGCGTCCTCGGGTTCGTCGACAAACAGCAGGCTCTGAGCCGACCAGTCGACCCCGACGACACTCCCGGTCGCGACGAAACGGTCCAGGCCCAGGTCCTGTGCCAGGGAACGGATGACCCCACCGTGGACGAAGAGCAGGTGACGCCCCGGGGGCAGATCTTCCAGAAAACCCTCGAGTCTGGCCCTGAACACGTCGTTGTTTTCCCCACCCGGCGCCTGAAAATCCCTGAATCGCATCGCCCGGGTCGCCAACTCGGGGTCGATGGTCTCAAACGGCGCCTCTTCCATTTCACCGAAATTAAACTCCCGCAGCCGTGGATCGGAAGCGCAATCACCCCATGCCAGGGATGCCGTCGTCTTCGCGCGCCTTAAATCTGAAGACCAAACGCCGTCAAAAACCTCCCCCTCCAGCTTGGGCCGCAGGGCGCTCGCCTGCCCCCGGCCACGTGCCGTCAGCGGCGGATCGCTCCACCCGGCGATTTCGCGGGCCACGCTACGGGTTGTTTCACCGTGGCGGACCAACCAGAGTTCAAGGTTTGCGGTCATCAATCCCCCGGTGACAGTGTAGCGTAATTGAGAAGGCTCCCTGGGCCCGTGTATATCGCGGCTCCGGTTCCCACCCCAGCCCCGGTCACGGTTCACTTCTGACGCGGTCACCGGTCGCCGTTGCGGTTTGCCCGTCGCGGTTCTCGGTCCCGGGCACTGGTACGGGCGCCGGCTACGGTATCCTCTCCCCCCGGAGGTCACATGCGCGTCATTGTCGATATCGCCATCGTTCCCATCGGAGTCGGCCTTTCCCTGTCCCGCTACGTCGCCGCCTGCGAACAGATCTTCACCGAGGCCGGGCTCGAACCCACCCTGCACGCCAACGGCACCAACATCGAAGGAGAGTGGGAC
>JBDLIO010000476.1:0-3293 GCA_039714865.1 Acidobacteriota bacterium
ATTATGGTGCAGCGCACGAGGCGGCAGTCGGCCAAAAGCCGAAGTAGACCCCGGCGAGACGAAAGTCGGGTCAATTGCTCATTGCCGCCGTTCGTGATTCTCCGCTGTGTAGTCGGACTTGCCCCATCTCGGACATTCCCACCGAATCGTCGTCGAACGATAGCAGAGTTCATTCCGGTCTTTCAGATTGGGAACTCTTCACGGGAGTCTGCTACTCTTTTTCAAAACAAAGCCTACTGGAGGGGAAAATGTTCCAAGCTCACCGTCCCGGGGTTCTGCTGACACAAACACTGACCATGGTCGTGACGATGCTGGCCCTTGCCGGCACCGTCTCCGCCCAGAATCTCGTACTCAACGGCGCCTTTGATTTCGACGCCGGCAGCTGGGATCCCCAGGATTCCGATATCGAAATCGTCTTTCGCGGTGACACCGGGAGCACGCTGGCCGCCGGCTCCGATGCAGGATCCCTCGAAGTGCGCCACTCCTTCTGGAACGGAGTAGCCGGAGGCGCCTTTCAAAACGTCACCGGCATCATCCCCGGAACCGCCTATGCGGTTGCCGGCAGTTTCTTCATCCCACCCACGGACAACCCCGCGTCTGGCGCCGATATCCTGGTTGTCTGGTATGACGGTGACGGCTATCAGCTGAATTCCGATTGGATCTCGGTCTATCCAATGGAGTTTGACACCTGGGTAAGGGTGTCGGACACCGTCACCGCTCCCGGAGGCGCCGTCACCGCCCAGATTCGGTTGACCGTCACCAACCCCGCCGACGACAACGAGACCCGGCCAGGTATCGTCTTGTGGGACGATGTCTGGATGGCCGAAGAGGGAACCGACGAGGCCGTACAGAAACTCTTCGTTCCGGCGGCAGCCTCGGTCGGCGGTGTCGGCGGCACCTTCTGGTCGACCACGGGATGGTTTTCCAACACGATCGACTTTCCCTTGACCCTGTGGGGCGCCTTCCTTCCTCCGGATACCAACAACACGGCGCGGCTGAGTTCCCTGACCCAACTGGCGACCATCCCGGCTCGGGGCTTTATCACGATTGAGGATATCGTCGGCACACTGGGCGAGAGTGACGTCGCCGGAGGCCTCTATCTCGAAGCTCGAGCCTCCGCCGTCGGCCTGCCGGCGGTCATCGCGACCGGCACGACCCACACCTTCACGCCCAACCCGTCGGGCGACGGGGTCTACGGCCAGGGACTCCCTGCCGTCGGGCCGGGCGAACTCAACCGGGTCTTCATCCCAGGGGTCTTCAAGAACTCGGGCTTCCGGACCAACATCGGTCTGCTCAACACCTCCGGCGAGAGCCTCGAGGTGCAGATCGTCGTTTACGACGACGGCGGGGATGAGGTGGCCTCAACCTTCTGGACACTGCCGCCCTACGCACACAAGCAGGCATCCCTCAATGCCCTGGGAGTCGGGAACATGTCGGGCGGAACGGTCGTCATTACACGACGATCCAGCGGTGGGTCCTTTCGCGCCTACACCAGCACGGTTGACCAGAAATCAGGAGACGCTGTCTACAATCCGGGGCAGTAGTCACCGATCTTCGGCATCCCGAAACGGGTTATGGACTTCGACCTCCAAGACGCTTTCGCCGTCATTGAGATCCTCGGTCCAGAGGGTTTTTGAACCCGAGCCGTGGGCTGCAACCAGGATCATCGCGTCCCAAAATGACACCGATGCCCTCTTGGTCAGCTCGACGGCTGCGAAAACATCTTCAGGCCCCGGAGAATAGACAGGCCAGTTGGCCAACTGACGAAGAATGGCCAATGACTGGTCCGGCAAGAGGGGCGACGGGATTTTCTTCGTTGAGATGTTGAAGAACTCCTGCATCACCTGGACACTGATTCTCCCTGCCCTATCGGCCCAAAGCCGCTCAAGTAGGGATTGGGCAAGAGCGTGCTTAACCGCGTTTGTTGGATCGTATGCGTAGATCAAAACATTGGTGTCAACGAACTCACCGCTCATGAAGCTGCTCTCGGGTCCAGTCGGGCTCGTTCACTCCCATAGGGACACCCTCTCGCATCATGGCCAGCGCTTCCTGACGGGCACATTCGTATTCAGGCTCCTTGTGAACCAACTCCTCAAGATATGAGGAGAGGAGCCCCGAAACCGAAGTTCCCCGTTCCACGGCAAGATGCCGAGCCTTGAGAACAACCTGCCGAGGCAGGCTCAACGTGACGTTCTGCCGTTCTGTATCCATGTCAAACCTCACAAGAATAGTGTATCACGAACTCACGAAGACTCACCGAAGAGATGCGAGCACACCGAACCTCCTGCTAAACTCTCCCCGCCATGAGGCAAACACTCTTTCTTCTGGGCGAGTTCACGCGCCGTGATTTCAAGGGCCGCTATGCGGGGTCTGCCCTGGGCTTCTTGTGGTCCTTCGTGCAGCCTCTGTGGAGCCTGGCCCTCTTCACCTTTCTCTTTTCGACGGTGATGAAGATCTCACCCGGCATCGGTGAACGAACGGATAACTTCGCCATCTTCCTCTTCTGCGGTCTCTTGCCGTGGATGGCCCTGCAGGAGGGCATTACCCGGGCGACGACGGCGATCACCGACAACTCCGGCCTGGTCAAGAAAATGAGTTTCCCTTCAGGCTTGCTGGTGTTGGCAGTCGTTCTGGCCGCACTCCTCCACGAGGCGATCGCCGCGGGGCTTTTCCTCGTCATTCTGGCTGTCACCGGACACCTGACCCTCAGTGGTCTGCCCGTGCTGCTGATCGCCATTCCGCTGCAGATTGCCCTGACCGTCGGCCTGGCGTTCCTTGTCGCTTCGGTCCACGTCTTCGTCAGGGATACCGCCCAGATCATCTCGATGCTGATGATGGGCTGGTTCTACCTGACCCCGATCGTCTACCCGATGGAACTCGTGCCATACCACTTCCGCCCAATCATGGAGATCAATCCTCTGACCGTGCTGGTGACGCTTTACCGTGAGGCTTTCCTCGGCGGGGGCATGCTGCCCTTGAAGGCCCTCCTGCCTCTTGTGGCGGCAGCCGCCATCTCACTGAGCGTCGGCGCGTGGGTGTTCTACCGCCTCAAACCGGCCTTCGTGGACGAAATTTAACCCGCATGACTCACCAGTATCCTACTGCGGTCCGCGACACACAACACTCAGCGGTGCTTTCTCCCCTCGGGGTGCTCACCGTACCGCCAAGTACGCCTCCGCGCCCCTCAGGTCAAAGTCCCCCCTGCGCATTGCGTCTCACGAACCTCGTAACGAATTCCGGTGAATCATGCGGGTTAGAATGAGCAAACCAGTCGTCTCCGCACAGGCTCTCTC
>JBDLIO010000477.1:0-3293 GCA_039714865.1 Acidobacteriota bacterium
AAAGGCACGAAAAAGCACAAAAAAGGAAACAAGAAAAGAGCAATTTATTCATATAGAAATTACAAGGCAAGGCTCTGCTTCATATGTGTTTCTCTTCGTACCTTTTTGCGCCTTCTTGTGGCTATTCTCTCTCCTTTGTGGCTATCCTTCTTGCTTTCTTTGTGATTCCTTTGTGCTCTTCGTGTCCTTCGTGGTTCAACCTCTTCCGTTCTTGCGTTCCTTCGCGCTCTTGGCGTCTTGGCGGTTCAATTGCCTACTCGTTTGATCCCTCCTGGTTCCGGCTTCGCCGGGCTTGAGCTAAGATTGTCCGTCATGAAAGACCTCGAAAACCTCCGTCTTGCCCTGGACACCGTCGATCGTCGGATCATTGAAAGCCTGCACGAACGACAGCGAACCGTCGCGGAGATCGCCAGAGTCAAACAAGACGGTCTTTCCTTCCTTCGTGACCACGAACGGGAAAGTGCTCTTCTCGAGCATATCGAAGCCTGGGCTCGCGAATTCAACCTCGACCCCTTTCGCACCCGAGAAATCTTCCGCGAGATTATTGCGATGTCCCTCAAGGCCCAGGAAGAAGCTCTGCTGGGTCGAGAACGCGCCGAGCGCAGCGTCGAGTCCAGCCACCGCGTCGCCTACCAGGGAACCGACGGCTCCTATTCTCAGCTGGCTGCAAAGAAGTACTTTGCGCATCGAGCCGAGAAGATGGAGTTCATCGGCTACCCCTCGTTTTCCAAAGCCCTCGATTCGACCGAGATCGGTGAAGCTGGATACGTGTTGCTCCCCATCGAAAATACAACCGCCGGATCGATCAACCAGACCTATGAACTGCTGCGCAAGACCGATCTCCGTATCGTCGGAGAGGAAATCCTCCACATCCGTCACTGCCTGGCCGCCCTCGAAGGCGCCAGTCAGCAGTCGATCCGCCGGGTACTTTCGCATCCTCAGGCCCTGGCCCAGTGTTCTCGTTTTCTCGGCGCTCAGCACGACCTGGAGGTCATCTCATTCAGGGATACCGCAGCCGCTGCGCGTGAAGTCAGGGACTCAGAAGACCCAACACAAGCTGCGATCGCCTCCGAGGCAGCCGCCGAATTCTATGGACTCACAGTGATTGCACGGGACATCGCCGATCAGAGCGAGAATTGGACCCGATTCGTGATCGTCTCGGCCGCAGAGATGATCCCCGATCCACGAATTCCTTCGAAGATCTCACTCGTCTACTCCACGCCTCACCGCGAGGGCGCCCTGGCCGACACCCTTCGGATCCTCAGCGACCATGGGCTCAATCTGTCGAAGCTCGAAAGCCGACCGATGCCGGGCAGGCCCTGGGAATACCTGTTCTACGTCGATGTCGAAGGGTCGCTGGCGACTGAACCGGCCGCACTCGGCATCGCCGAACTCCGCCGCGAGTGCCCCTATCTCAAGGTCCTGGGGTCCTACCCCGCCCGCACCACCGCGGGGGGCATGGTCGACCGGGTTGAGAGGTAGCTCTCAGCTCTCAGCTGTCAGTTCGAACGCTGGCAGGTCCAATAGTCCTTACTCTGCAATAAACTTCACTGAATCCACAACCGAAATCCTGTCGGTGACGCTTGCGGGCTGAGAGCTGAGAGCTGACAGCTCCTCGGCGGAGCCTCGGCTCCGCCTATATTGCGCAAATCTTCACAAGCGAGTAGGATGCCCGCGGGTCGTAAGCGACCCCCATTTCAATATATTTTCAGCGGAGGTTTCTGATGCCCAACGGAATCGTTTCTATCCCTTCACCGGTCAATGAGCCGATCAAGTCCTTTGCCCCTGGATCACCTGAAAAGGTCTCACTCAAGGCTCGCATGCGCGAGATGTTGGACGAAGAAATCGAGATCCCCCTGATCATCGGCGGCAAGGAAGTCCGCACCGGCAACACGACCCAGGCCGTCTGCCCCCACGATCACAAACATGTGCTCGGCACCTACCACAAGGCCGGCGAAAGAGAAGTCCAGATGGCGATCGACGCCTCCCAGGCCGCCTGGGGCGAGTGGTCCGAGATGCCCTGGGAACACCGTTCGGCAGTGATGCTCCGTGCAGCGGAACTTCTCGCGGGTCCCTGGCGCGACACGATGAATGCAGCCTGCATGCTCAACCAGTCGAAGACCGTTTTCCAGGCGGAGATCGACGCCGCCTGCGAGTTGATCGACTTCTTCAGGTTCAACCCCCACTACATGCGTTTTCTCTTCGAGCAGCAACCCGCGAGCGGCCAGGGCCATTGGAACTACGTCGAATACCGGGCCCTCGAGGGCTTCGTCTTCGCCGTGACACCCTTCAACTTCGCGTCGATCGCCGGCAATCTGCAGACCTCCCCGGCCATGATGGGCAACACCGTCTTGTGGAAGCCGGCATCCTCGGCGGTCTTCACCGGCTACTATTTGATGAAACTCTTTGAGGCCGCCGGCTTCCCCCCGGGCGTCATCAACTTCATCCCCGGATCCGGCGGACAGGTCGGCAACCCCGTCATGTCCAGCCCACACCTTGCCGGCGTGCACTTCACCGGATCGACCCCTGTCTTCCAGGGCATGTGGAAGACCGTCGGCGCCAACATCGCGTCCTACAAGACCTACCCGCGCATCGTCGGCGAGACCGGCGGCAAGGACTTCGTCTTCGCCCACCCGTCGGCTGATTCCGCAGCCCTGGCGACAGCCCTGGTTCGTGGCGCGTTCGAGTACCAGGGCCAGAAGTGCTCGGCCGCCTCTCGTGCCTACATCCCGTCGAGCCTGTGGCCGGCGGTCAAGGATAGCCTCCTCGCGCAAGTGGGCGAGATCAAAATGGGCGATCCCGCAGATTTCCGGAACTTCATGGGCGCCGTCATCGACGCCGGAGCTTTTGCAGACATCACAGGCTACATCCAACACGCCAAGGATGCCTCCGACGCCACGATCCTGTGCGGGGGCGAATGGGATGACTCCGAAGGCTACTTCATCCAGCCGACGGTCGTCTTGACGACCAACCCGCGCTTCAAGCTGATGGAAGAAGAGATCTTCGGGCCTGTCCTGACCATTTATGTCTATGGCGACGGCGACCTCGAGGAGACCCTCGAACTCTGTGACACGACGTCGATCTACGCCCTGACCGGCGCGATCTTCTCCGAAGACCGGGGCGCCGCCGTCAAGATGGCGGCCCGTCTGCGCCATGCCGCGGGCAACTTCTACATCAACGACAAGCCGACCGGCGCCGTCGTCGGCCAGCAGCCTTTTGGAGGTTCCCGAGCCTCAGGCACCAACGACAAGGCCGGCTCCTTCCTCAACCTGATCCGCTGGACCTCTCAGCGC
>JBDLIO010000478.1:0-3290 GCA_039714865.1 Acidobacteriota bacterium
TGCCGGCAAGGGCGCCGATGTTGCCGAGGCCGAGAACGGCGGTGCCGTTGGAGACGACGGCCACCAGATTGCCCTTGTTGGTGTACTCGTAGGCCAACTCGGGGTCTTTGGCGATGTCCAGGCAGGGCTCGGCGACGCCGGGGGTGTAGGCCATCGAGAGGTCGCGTTGCGTATTGCAGGGTTTGGTCGGCACGACCTCGGTTTTTCCGTGGCGTTTGCCGGTGTGGTAGGCCAGCGCTTCTTCTCGGGTAATTTTCTTCATGGTATGACCCCTTTTGATTGGAGCAATTTTTCAACTGTAAAATCTTCCTCGAGAAAGATTTCACAAAGACGAAATATAGGCCGTGGCGGGCCGGAGGTCAATAGGAATATTGCCGGTGAGAAATGCTCAGCTCAGGAGGGATCGGTATGTCGTTCGATCGCCAGGCGCAGGAGGACGTTCACGAGATCCGGATAAGCGAGACCTGAGAGTTCCCACAGTTTGGGATACATCGAGATCGGGGTAAATCCGGGGATGGTGTTGACCTCGTTGACCCAGAGCGTGCCGGTTGTCTTTTCGAGGAAGAGGTCGACCCGGGCCATGCCTTCGCAACCCAGGAGTTCAAAGGCCGAGATCGCAAGCTTTTGGGCCTGTTCGGTGAGATTCTGATCGAGGGGCGCTGGGGCCAGGAGCCGGCAGTTGTCATTGAGGTATTTGTCCTCAAACGAATAGAAATCGGCGCCTGGAACGATTTCGCCGGGGATCGATGCCCGGGGCTCATCGTTACCGAGAACGGCCACCTCGATCTCCCGCGCTTCAAGTCCGCGTTCGACCAAGGCGGTCGAGTCGTGCTGAAGGGCTGTCACTATGGCGCCGTCAAGGTCCTCGGGATCAACCACCTTGGTGATGCCGACGGACGATCCCATGCGGGATGGCTTGACGAAGAGCGGCAGCCCCAGGTTCAGAGACCGGCGCCTCAGCGTTTCGGGATCGGTTTGCCAGCCAATTTCATCGATTGTCACCCAGGGCGCCGTCGCGAGCCCGTAGCTTCCGAACATTCTTTTGGTCCGGACCTTGTCCATGCACAAAGCCGATCCCGCAACGCCGGAGCCCACGTAGGGCAGGTCCAGCATCTCGAAAAGACCCTGAATCGTGCCGTCCTCGCCGAAGGGGCCATGGAGCACCGGGAAAGCAAGATCGATTGAGTCGCTCAATAGGTCGGGGTCAAGACGGTGGGTGCCCGTGACAGCCAGGACTTGATCGGCCCGGTCTCCGCTGCCTTCGAGCACTCTTCGACTCTCCTCGCCGGTCGCCCAGAGCCCCTTGCGGTCGATGGCCATCGGCAGGACCTCATGTCCACCTTCGTCCAGAGCAGCGGCCACCGAGCGGGCGGAAACAATGCTGACATCGTGCTCGTGGGAGCGCCCACCAAAAATCAGAGCGACCTTCATGGTTGGATTGTAGTCGAACAGGAGCAATTCGTGGGTCTGTGGCTGCGGTCGCACCAAGCCAACGGTCACCACATCAGCCACAGGCCCACGAATTGCCTGGGGAACTTTTTCCGGTTTCGGGTGTCTCACTGGTTAAGGAGGTCGCCATGACACCATCTGGCCGGAGAGACTTGACACCGAGTTCCAGCCTCGATCATGTGATTGAGGACAACTCGACCGATACCTTCCACATGCGTCTGGGAATGACGGTAGCCGTCCTCGCGCACGTGGTGCTGTTCGTTGCCAATTGGCCGTCGATCGCGGGGTCTGCTCCGAAAGCCCCGGAGAAACAACTGCCGATCGTGGTCCTGCGCCATTTTGAGTACAAGGTGCCACCGACTCCACTCCCGGAGATGCGGGTTCAACAGCATCAGCGCAGGATCCAGATCCCCGATCCTGATCCAGATGATGCCGAGGTTTTTCGAGACGACGACGCGTTCGAGCCGATTTTTGATCCCGCCAATGTCGTTTCGTTTGAAGGCCTCGAAGTACCGGCGCCGCCGCCTGATGTCGTCGAGCCAACGCTGATTCGGGTGGGAGGGGATTTCAAGGCGCCCCGCCGGATCGTGATGGTCGAGCCGATCTATCCGGAAATTGCAATCAGGGCCAGGAAAGAAGGTGTAGTGATCCTCAGCCTGATCATCGGTGTCACCGGCAGGGTAGAGTCGGTTGAGGTTCTTCGAGGACTGCCCCTGGGCTTGACGGAAGCTGCCGTCACCGCTGCAAGGCAGTGGGTCTTCGAACCCTCGACCTACAACGGAAAGCCGACTGCCGTTTTGTACAACTTGACGGTGCATTTCAACTTAAGCTGAGCATGTGCCCGCCCGATGACCTCTGCGCAGCAGCGATCCCGCTACAATGCGTCGATGTTCTGTACGACGCGTCGAAGAGGGAGGCTGGGGCCGGATCAGGGTTGGCCGTGACCTTCGAGGAGGTCTACACCCGTTTCCGCCGGCCGGTCTGGGCGTTGGCGAGGCGCCTGACGCAATCGGACGACGAGGCTCTGGACGCCTGCCAGGAGATCTTTCTCCGAATCTGGCGGGGCCTTGACGGGTTCAGAAATGAGGCCAAGCTCAGCACCTGGGTCTTTCAGGTCGCATGGAATTTCCTGCGGTCCTACCGGCGCAGTCGAGGGCGGCAACCGATTGCGGTGGAAAGCCTCAACGACAACCGGGTAATGAGCATCGGTACGATCCGGGATACGGCGCCCGATGCCGAACGCCGGGTGATCGCTTCTGAAGGTCTCGACCGGGTTGAACAGGCACTGGGCCGGCTGGCGGAACACCACCGGATCGTGCTGTGGCTCAGGGATGGGGAAGACTTGAGTTATGAGGACATCGCGACCGTTCTCGATGTTCCGATCGGGACGGTACGGTCCCGGTTGGCCCGAGCACGGAGGGCATTGAGGGACGAGGTGAAAACATGATTGACGAAAAAACCGACGAGATTCTGAGTCGGTACCTCGATGGAGACCTGGGAAGCGAGGAAGAGCGGAGGTTCGGCGAGCGTCTGGAACGAGATCCGGCCCTGGTTGAGGCCCTGCAGGAGATGCGCAGCCTTCGACTGAGCCTCCGGCGCCTGGCCCTGGCCGAGCGTCCTCCGGAGGCGTTGGACCAGATGGTCAGGCCGTTGCGACGCGCGGGTCGGCCCTGGCGTCAACGGTGCCTTCTGGGCACACACGGGCATGCTCGTTGTGACCGGTTTGGAATCCGCGAAATAAGTTATCAGGTTGAAATGAGAGATCAATTGCCCCAGTGCAAGCTGCGGCAATTGGTCTCTCAGTAAGTGTTCAGGGCCTTTGACAAATTTTGTAGGTAAAA
>JBDLIO010000479.1:0-3289 GCA_039714865.1 Acidobacteriota bacterium
GGAGTTTTTGAGCACATTGGTGTCACGGAGACCGGAGGCGAAAGCTACACGGTTCGTCCCGATGCAGATCGTCACTTCAAGCGGATCGCATTCTTGAAGGAACTCCTGCGGGTCACAAAAACCTCGGGACAAGTGTTCTTGGACTTCCCGAATGGACGGTTTCCCGTCGATTTCTGGCACGGGCCAACGGCCGGCGGGATTCGGTTTCATTCGCCTTTCGAGGGATTTCTCCCCAGCGTTTCAGAGATCCGACGGTATGCTGAACAGCTGGATCCTCAACCTCTGCTAACTGTCATGAGCCCTCATCGCCGCCTCAGATTTCAGCAGGTTGGTCGCCACTGGTACGGGCAGATGCTCCGTTTGCCGGCGAAACTTTTCATGAAGGCAACACAACTCTCCGTACTCCGATGGCTGGCGGGGTCAGCAGTGAATCCGTACCTCGTACTCCAACTCAAGAAACAGAATTACCAATGACAGCCAAGTGACGTCAAATCACATTTCAAGTTCGGACCTCGCCTCTAAACACTCCCCGGCCTCACGAACTCGAACGCCAATCTTTCCACCCGGGCCCTCGTCAGATCCTCATGAAAAGCCTCGACGGACGGGAAGCGCACACTCCGGAGGTGCCGCCCTTCGCAGTGCACCTTGATCCTGGTCCCCTCGAACGGCCAGGGGGACATCTTGAAAACCCGGTCGGAAAGAGCGGTCATCGTCAGTTCTTCGACTTTCCCGCGGCTGGTAACCGCCCGGACCGGATACTGGAAAGGCATTGAGGCGCACAGCATCACCGACACAAGATCACAGGCGGCCAACACCGCAGCATTCACGCGCCGTCCCTGCCCTTCACGCACGGTTTCATACCGTGCGTCGGCCTTCAATTCTTCAACCCACCCATCCTGGAGGCGCTCCATTTCCGCCCTGAACGCCTGGGTCGAACGCGCTCCGCCGGTGTCTCCCGACCCCAGGAGCTCGCTTGCCTTGCGACCTGCCAGATCGGCGAAGTGGGCCGCCACCAGGAGCGCAGCATACCGGCTGTGGATCGCAGTCCTTGCGACGCAACTCCGCCAGATGTCCAAATGCTCACCCACTGCCATCCGGTCGAAGGTCACGGGCCGGCCTTCGGGGTCGATGCCCGGCGCCGCGTCATACTCGGTCCATCCACCATCGTGCATCAGGACTGCAGCCATCACCTCGGCCCGGGGCGAGGGCCTGACAAACCGCCGGTTGCCCCAGTGGGACGCCAACTGCCAGGCCAACCACGAGTGGGAGGCCTGGGGAATGGCCCACGCCCCCGTTACAGCATCTTCTCGGTACAGAAACATGGACGTATCTTAACCCGGCTTTGCCGAGTCCTGCGATCTTTGGGTCTTTGCGGTTCAATTGCTCCTTTGTTCCGACCCCATCCCGGTGGTCGAATTTTTCCCACATTCCCTGCGCTCTGTACTACACTGCGCTGATCATGGTGCACTTTGGAACGTCCGGGTGGCGCGGTGTGATCGGCCGCGATATCACCTTTCGAAAAGTCAGGATTGTCACCCAGGCCTTATTGGACACCTTGCGCTCCAAAGGGCCTGTAGAGGGCCCGTTTCTGATCGGCTACGACACCCGGATGCTGTCGGAAAAATTCGCCGCAACCGCCGCCAGAATTCTGACCTCGAACGGCGCTTTGTTGGAGATCGTCAGTCGGGACTGCCCGTCCCCGGTTCTGGCCGACGCCGTTCGCCGCCGCGGCGCCGTCGCCGGCCTGATGTTCACCGGTTCCCACAACGCCCCGGAATACAACGGGCTCAAGATCTACACTCAAGACGGCAACCTGGCCCCCTCGGACTTCACAGCCCCGATAGAAGTCCGCTACAGGGAACTGGAAAAGGGCTGGGACGACATTTTCCTCCCTGACAGCCGTCTGCAAACCGAACACGACCCCAAACCCGCCTATCTCGAACAACTCCAGGGCCTGATCGACTGGGATGCCATCCGGCGAAGCGGGCTTCGCCTGGTCGTCGACCCTCTCTATGGCTCGACCCGGGAATACCTGGACCACATCCTCCTGGAAAACTCGCTGGATGCATCGATCATCCACAATACCCGCGATCCTTTCTTCGGGGGTTATGCGCCCAACTGCTCATCGGTCAACCTGGGCCGTTTGCGGGATATGATGCGTCGAAAAAATGCCCATTTGGGCCTGGCAACCGACGGTGACGGGGACCGATTCGGGATTCTGGATCATGGCGCAAAGATGTGCGACTCCAGCCATTTGATCGCATTGATTCTGGACTACCTGGCACGAAGACGTGGGCTCAAGGGTGGCGTCGGTCGCTCCCTGGCAACATCGACTCTGATAGACGCGGTCGCCAAATCACACGGTCTCGAGATCATCGAAACCCCGGTCGGTTTCAAGAGTTTCGGCCCTCTGTTGGTCGACGGGACTTTGGAGTTTGCCGGTGAGGAGAGCGCAGGCCTGGCCTGGGCCAGGCACCTTCCCGAAAGGGACGGCCTTCTGGCATGCCTCCTGACCGTCGAAATGGCGGCAGTCGAGGGCAAGAGCATTTCCGAACTCGTTCACGAACTGGAGGAACGGGTTGGACACTACTTCTTCAGACGGACCCAGCTGCCCTTGACCGAGGGCCGGCGGAAAGTTCTCGAACGCCGGTGCCGGAAGGAATGGACCGAACTGGGTGGACGAAAGGTCGTCAACATCGACCGCCGAGACGGCCTCAAATTGACCTTCGAGGGGGGCGCCTGGCTCCTGATTCGAGTTGCCGGAACCGAAAAGAAATTCCGCCTGTATGCAGAGGGACGCACCGGCGAAGAGATGCGGGAACTGATGCATCAGGCACGACAGATGTTCACCAACAGGAGGCTATAACAATGTTCGATATCGATTATGTCATCGGCCGTGAGGTCCTCGATTCCCGTGGCAACCCGACCGTTGAAGCAGAGGTCATTCTCTCCTCGGGAGTCGTTGGGCGGGCGATCGTGCCCTCAGGCGCATCTACCGGGTCCCGCGAGGCCCTGGAACTGAGAGACGGAGACAAGGGCCGCTTCCTCGGCAAGGGTGTTTTGAAAGCGGTCGACCACGTCAACGGCCCCTTGGCCGACGCGGTCGAGGAGTTGGACGCTCGAGATCAACTTGGCGTCGATCAAGCGCTGATCGAGGCCGACGGCACCGACACCAAAGAGAACATGGGGGCCAACGCCATGCTGGCGGTGTCCCTCGCTACGGCCCGCGCGGCCTCAGAGGCCTGCGGACTGCCGCTGTACCAATACCTCGGCGGCTGCGGCGCCCGTG
>JBDLIO010000480.1:0-3287 GCA_039714865.1 Acidobacteriota bacterium
CTGGATCTATTTCGCCGGTATCTTCCCCTTCACCTTCTTGCCCGCATATCTGGTGGCCCTGGTGATTCCCGGACGTCGCAGTGCGCGTATTCAATGGCTCAACTGGGTATATTACAGGGGATTTTTTGCGCTGCTGCGCATGTTCGCGCCCCGCGTGCGACATCACATACCACAGCAGATTCGTGATCTCAGGGGAACGCTGGTGGTCTGCAATCACCAATCATACCTGGATCCCATTCTCATGATTTCGCTGTTTCGGCGGCATTCTTCCATCGTCAAGCCGGTGTGGTTCAAGGTGCCGGTGTTCGGGTGGGCCATTGACGCCGCGGGCTACCTGGGGCCAACCACTGGCAAGGGAATGGACCGCATGATGGGGCGCATTGACCAGCTCGAGGAGCTGATCGCGGCCGGGCGCGTGACGGTCAACGGCGTCGTTGCCAAGCTGGGCTCATCGGCGGATCCGTCGGTCGACCACATCAAGGTCGACGGCAAGATGCTCAAGAAGGAAGAAGCGCCGCGGTACATCCTGTTGTACAAACCCCGCCAGGTGATGACCACGTGCGACGATCCCGAAGAGCGGACGACGGTTCTGGACCTGCTCAAGCCGACCATCCGGGAACGGGTCTATCCCGTGGGCCGATTGGACTATCACTCCGAGGGCTTGCTCCTGATGACCAATGACGGAGACCTGGCCACCCGTGTGGCTCACCCGAGGTACGGCATTGTCCGGGAGTATTTGGTCAAGGTGAGGGGCAATCTGTCGGATGCCGAGGCGACCAGGTTGAGGCGGGGAGCTCACGTCGACGGGAAGAAGGTCATCCCCAAAAGCGCCAGGAGGGAGCGGGTCACCCGCGAGGGCAATTCCTGGTGGCGGGTGGAGGTCACCGAGGGCCGAACTCACGAGGTCCGTGAGCTCTTTTTCAGGGTCGGTCACCCGGTGCAGAGGTTGCGGCGGACGGCAATCGGTCCTCTGCGTGACGATCACATCTCTCCGGGCCAGTTCAGGGATTTGACGGGCACAGAAGTCGAGAGGCTCCTCAAAGCGACCCGCAAGGCCGTGCCGGAGGGGAAACGAGGCCCGCGAAAGGCCTTGGATCAGGGATCACGGGGTGGTCGCACGGGTCGTCAACGGTAGAGATCACCTACACCCCAAGCCCCCATGCAATTCGTTCGACGAATTGCTGCGGTACAATCCCCCCGCCTTGAGGAGGACGAATGACTGAGACCCAGACCCAGCAACCCCTCGACAAGCTGATGGCTGATCGACGGACCAAATTGCACGCACTGCGAGATCGTGGTCTCGATCCTTATCCTTCCCGTTTCCGGGTCCAGACTTCGGTTTCGGATATTCGGAGGGCCTTTGACAGCTTGACGACGGAAGAGCTTGAGTCACGGTCCGAAACCGCTCGACTGGCAGGCCGCCTCAAGGCGGTCCGCCGCCAGGGCAAGGTGATCTTCGCCGACCTGTCGGACGGAGGTGCACGCCTTCAGCTGTTCCTCCGCAAGAACGACCTTGACGAAGCCACGTGGGAAGTCGTCAATCTCCTGGATCTTGGAGACTTCATCGGCGTAGAAGGGGCGATCTTCAGAACCCGAACCGGAGAACTGTCGGTCAGGGTGGCGGCGGTCGAGGTTCTGGCCAAATCGCTGAGGCCTCTGCCCGAAAAACACAAAGGATTGACGGACCCGGAGACACGGGCCAGGCAGCGTTATCTGGACCTCCTGGCCAATGCCGACGCACGAGAGATTTTCGTCACCAGAAGCCGGGCGGTATCGGCGATCAGGCGGTTCCTCGAGGATCGCGGCTTTATGGAAGTCGAAACGCCGATGATGCAGCCGATCCCCGGCGGAGCGACGGCCAGGCCCTTCATCACCCACCACAACACGCTGGATATCGATCTTTACCTTCGAATCGCCCCTGAGCTCTACCTCAAGCGACTGATCATCGGTGGCTTCGAGAAGGTTTTCGAACTCAACAGGAACTTCAGGAACGAGGGCATTTCGACGCGCCACAATCCAGAGTTCACGATGCTGGAGTTCTATTGGGCCTACGCCGACTACGAGATGCTGATGGACTTCACCGAAGAAATGGTGACCGCGGTGGCCGAGGAAGTCCGGGGGTCGCTGGTGAGCCCATGGGGTGACGATCAGATTGATTTTTCCCGTCCGTGGCGTCGTCTCACGATGAGGGATGCGATCCTGGAATACTCCGATTTGACCGAGGATGATCTGGTCGATCGGTCTTCGATGGAACGAGTTGCCCGGCGATTGGGCGTCGAGCGCATTGATGAACGCTCGGACGGCCAGTTATTGGCGGAGCTCTTCGAGGTGACGGCAGAGAGCCAGTTGATCAACCCGACGTTCATCACGGACTTCCCCCGGGAAATCTCGCCGCTCGCCAAATCGTGCCCCGATGATCCCGAGACGGTTGAGCGTTTTGAACTCTTTGCCGGAGGCATCGAGATCGCCAATGCGTTCACCGAACTCAATGACCCTGTCGAGCAGCGGCGCCGGCTGGTGGAACAGGCCGAAAAATCCGGCGGAATGGTCGATGAGGATTTTCTGGTTGCGATGGAGCACGGAATGCCGCCGACCGGTGGCGAGGGTATCGGCATCGACCGCCTGGTCATGCTCTTGACAGGCAGTCGTTCGATTCGTGACGTGATCCTGTTCCCTGCCCTGAGGCCCAAGGATTGATCAGGATCGTGAGGACTTGTGTGCCAATGATCAACGGCCGCGACCGGGGACCGTATGCGGGCTGAGCTGCACCTGGCTCGCCGGTACCTGGTCGGTCTGCGTCGTCGCACCCATGTTGCCACCGTGACCCTGATCTCGTTGGTGGGCCTCGGCCTGGGGGTTGTCGCTCTCGTGGTGACGCTGGCCCTGTTGGAAGGCTTCCAGTCGTCGATCAGGCGGGATCTGGTCGAGCGATCAACGCATGCGCAGGTCCGGCCGTCGACCGGCCGGGTTCTGGTCGAGGCCGATCAGTTGGCGTCTCTTTTGCATTCTTCGCTCCCCGATGTTGAGATTGTGCGCTCAGTGCGTGGAAATTGTCTGGTGGCATCGACTGTCGATGCCGTTCCGGCACAGCTCGTCGGCCGTTCCGACGTGGAGTCGGTGATGGCGGACCAGGTGTTGGCGGCCCGTTTGGGTATCGGTGCGGCCGGGGCTGTCGATGTGATCTCTCCCAGAAGACGCTTGACACCGCTGGGGCCGGTACCGGTGCGGGTCCGGGTCGAGGGCCTGGCCCAGGCCGCCGCCCAGCAGACCGGTCAGCAGGGCCGCCA
>JBDLIO010000481.1:0-3275 GCA_039714865.1 Acidobacteriota bacterium
CAAAGAGGTCAAAGAGGTCAAAGGGGTCGAAGGGTCAAAGAGGTCAAAGAGGTCGAAGAGTCAAAGAGTCGAAGGGGTCAAAAGGGTCAAAGAGGTCGAAGGAAGCGAAAACTGCCAGCTGAACCGGAGACAGCCAAGAGCAGAACTCCCAGGTCCACATTGACGGCGGTGAATCGACACCACTGCGGGGCGATGCCCGCACTGCATTCTCTGGATACGGAATGCCGGCTCCTGTCCCGCGATCCCGGAATGACATTTATTTGGCGGATGCCAAGGCGGCCGCGCGTTTGCAGCGACCCTTTCGACCTCTTCGACCTTTGACCCTTTTGATCCCTTATCTAAAGATGACACTTGGTCAAAATGCGATCCAGCGCTTCGAGTTCGGCGCCCGAGGTGTAGAAATGGGGTGAGAAGCGCACCAGATCCTGCCTGACGGAGCAGATGACGTGACGCTCTTCGAGGGCACGCCGGGCTTCATCGGCATCACCGCCGGGGGGGCGGCCGGACACGATACCGGCGACGGGATGACCGGAGCCTGGAGACCTGAGATCCCATCCGTGAGCCAGGAGAATTCTGGTCAGGGCACGGTTGAGACTCTCGACACGGGCCAAGACCGTCTCCGGCCCTACGGTGGTCAGCAGGTCCAGGGCCGCCGACATTCCGGCCAGGCCGACACTATTGGTGGCGCCGGGCTCGAACTTCCGCCCGTCCTCGCGGTAGTCCGGCTTTTCGAGGAAGGCATCGGTGAGGCTCATCCGGATGTTCCGCCATCCCGACAACACCGGTCGCAGGCGCTTCCGAAGCTCCGTTGAGGTCGCCATCAGGCCGGCGCCCTCCGGGCCGAGCAGCCATTTGTGCCCGTCGGCCACCACCGCGTCGATGCCGATCTGCTGCATCTTCAGAGGCAAGACACCCAACCCCTGAATCGCGTCCAGCACGAAGATGATGTTCCGCTCTCGACACAGGCCTGCCAGACCGATCAGCGGCGCGATCCACCCCGTGTGGAAGGAAACCCAGGAGACCGCGAGGAGCCGAGTTTTCTCGGAGACGTGGCGCTCGACCTCCTCCGGGTCAACTCGCCCGTCCGTCTGCGGGAATCGGATGATCTTGACGCCGCGAGTCTGGAGGTTGAGCCAGGGCGCGGCGTTGGCGGCGAACTCCTCCGCGCCGACGAGGACCTCGTCGTCCTCGGCCCAGTCCATACCTTCGGCTATCAGAGACAGGCCCTCCGAGGTCGATCGGATCAAGGAGATGTCCTCAGGAGAGCAGCCGATCAACTCTGATCCGACGTGACGGCAGGTCAGAGAGACGTTGCGCCAAGCCTTGTCCCTCGTGTGACCTCCCATCTCCTGGTCCCTGATCCGCAGCCTCATCGCCTCGGCGACTGATTTTGGGAGCGGACAGACGGCTGCGTGGTCGAGGTAGAGGCACTCCTCACGAATCGGAAATTCTGGGAGCCACCGGTGGAGATCGAATGCCATTTCTCTGATCCTCAGTGGTCCAGGAGTTGTTCGCCGGCAGAAATGTCGACGGGCAGCTTGTTTTGCGGAGGCGCCAGGGGACAAGTAGCACATGGCGTGAAACCGCACGGAGGTGTCGTGGCTTTGTTGAAATCCAGCGTGGCAGTGCCGTCTTCCCTGATTTCGGCGGACAAGAAGCGTCCAGCCCCATACGTCAGCCGGCCCGAAGTGCCGTCGGTGAAGACGATGAAGAGATTGCGGTCCTCAGGCGTATTGATCCAGGGCTGCAGTTCCAGATCACGGCCGTCAATGGTGAAATGAAGGACGCCGGGGCAGAGCATGTGATCCTCGGTGCCGACTGCGCTTGGGATAGTGACCTTCTGAGGTTCGGGGTAGGCCTTGAGACGGGCTTCGACCTTGAACTCCGGATTGAGCGGGAAATTCTCGATGCCGGAAAAATTGACACGAGTCGGCGCTTCGGGGTCCTTGACGCGGACTGCCAGTCGGTCCCCGCGTTGGATCACGTAGGCCGACAGGCGCCCGATCTGCAGGAGGTCCGGGCCGCCCTCGTCGGCATCGGACAGCAGGATTTCAGGTTGGTCGACCACCTTGCCGTTGATCTTGATCTCGACATCGGCGCCGACCGTCAGAGTCGCTTGACCTTCGTGGAGGGCGATCATTCCGAGGTCTTGTCCGATGCCGGGCGCCTCGAGAAAGACCTCGGCTTCCGGGTCGGATCCGACTTTATTGTCGCCTTCATCCAACCAGTAAAGGCCGACCAGAGAGAGCCATCCATCGGGCGCTCTCAGCCTTTCCTCACGCTGGGCCCGCCATGTCTGAATCTCCGCGGAGTAAGCGGCATCGATCGGAGGAGGCGCCGGCATGCAGGAAACGAGGCTCACCGAGAGGGTTAGCACAAGAACTACGGAGTGGCGAACGACATCCATCAGGCGATTGTACCGAAGTCATGAGCGCGTACCGTATTGGCCCCATGAAGGCGGATTGTTTTTCAGGGTTGCCGATATGGGCCAATCCGGCCACGCTCATGGTTTGTCGAGCTTCGCGCTGGGGGGAGGAAAGGAGGAAGGATGACTCAAATTATCCCCTTCGTTGAGGTTGGCAGGAAATTTCAAGGGCCTGCTACTGGCTGCGGGCCCTGAAGGACCCGCCTACAGATGCTAGACCTTTAAGAGACAGTGAGAAAGATGTAGTCGCGGCCTTCAGGGCGCGTGGTCGTTCGGTTCTTATCACCCCTCGGCATACCCAGCCTGACTGAAAGGGATAGGGTTGGGATGACTTACACTGCCGTGATGGCGACCTTGCTTCGATGCGGACCACTGAGTGCTGAAAACGGTGAGGGACGCCGTTTGTACTCTGCGGTGACGGTCGCCCTTGACGAGGAGTGTCTGACCGTACTGGAGGGTCCGTCGGGCGGCGGCAAGAGTACGTTGTTGCGCCAGGTCGCCGGGCTCGCATCAACCGACGATGTGACGAGGGAGCTGGCCGGCCGCCGGTGGGACGGGAAAGAACTGCCGGGATGGCGATCGGAAGTGACGCTCTTGATGCAGGATGCGCCGATCATTCCGGGCTCCGTGCTTGAAAACCTGAATTTCCCCTATGACTTGAAGTCGGCAGGCGAGCGTGCCTTTGACGCCGACAGGGCTGGAATCCTTCTGGAGGAAGTCGGCCTGAACAGTATTGCCCTGGATCGCCCTTCATCAACCCTATCGGGAGGAGAGCGCGACAGGCTGGCCATCGTTCGGCCCCTGCTGTGGGGATCGCCGGTGCTGTTGGCCGACGAGCCCCTGTCCGGCC
>JBDLIO010000482.1:0-3270 GCA_039714865.1 Acidobacteriota bacterium
CAAACCGACAGTGACGATCAGGAAGCCGTCGATCAGAAGACCTGCGCCATTGATAGTGTCGGCTACTGCAACCGTTCGCAAACCTTCAAACAAGGCGTAGATGGATCCGATAACACCAACCAGGATCATGGTCATTATAACGATGCCGAACTCGCTCTGTATGCCGGTCAGAGCTTTCATGTCCAGCATGCTGTTCAGGCCCTTCGCGCCGGTGAACAGGATGATCGGCATGAGAATGACAGCGTAGGCGATCAGGAAGATCAGGTTGGTGATCACACGGGTCTGGTGGTCGTAACGGATCTCCAGGTACTGCGGGACCGTGGCGACGCCGCTCTTGAGGAAGCGCGGCAGGAAGAACAGCGCCATGGCCACCAGGCCGCTGACGGCGACGACCTCCCAGGCCATGACGCAAAGGCCATCCGTGAAGGCGGCGCCGTTGAGCCCGACCATCTGCTCGGTCGACAGATTGGTCAGCAGCAACGACCCCGCAATCAACGGAAAGGTCAAGCTTCGGCCGGCAAGGAAGTAACCACGACTGCTGCCATGGTCGTCCCTGCGCGTGATGAGCCATGTGACCAGGCCGACAAAGCCGGTAAACAGGAAAAATGACAACCAGATCAGAGTGCTCTCCTAATTGTTCTTTTGTTCATTGAAGTCATGAATGGCGCGAACATAAGCCTCGATGTTGGCCCATGGAACATCCGGCTGAAGCATATGGGTCGGACAGCAGAGAAGCCCGCCCTTATCGCCGGCAATGCCCAGGTTCCGGAAGACCTCTTTCCGGACATCCTCCGGGCTGCCATGCGGAAACAGCGTTTGCGTTCCCAAAGTGCCGTTGAAGGAGAGGAGATCGCCGAACTCGGCGTGAATCTCAGCGAAGTCCATGCATTCGGGCTGTACGGGATTGAGTACATCAACGCCGATTTCGATCAGATCACTGATGAAGGTCTTCACGTAACCATCAGAGTGATAGCTGATCAGGATGTCCGGCTTCACCTCCTTGGCAGCGGCGATGACCTTTGCGAGGCGTGGTTTCAGCCATTGTCGATACATGGAGACGGACATCATCGTCGTCTCCTGCATGCCGACATCGTCGCCAAGTCCGAGGATATCTACATCGGCTTCTGCAAACTCACGGGCTCGTTGACATGCGCGATCGGTGAGGGCGTCGAGGAGCCAGGTAGCCTTCTCCTCCTCCATGGCCATATCCAGGAACAGGTTCTCCATACTTCGCAAGTACCAGGCTGTTTCCCAGATCGTGCACTCAGCCCAGACGAAAACGGCCAGGTCCCGGTCGTGTATCTCCCTAACCAGCCCCGTCAAATACGAAAAATCCATGCTGGTGAAATCGGGCAGGGGATAGGACTGAATCTTTTCCAACGAATCGAAGCTCTTCATCGGATGATGCATGAGGGTCATGTGCTCCGAGTCCGGGCTGTCTTCGTGAGCCACTCCCCAAGCGTCAAACGTCACACCGTGTTCAAAGCCATCTGGATATATAGTGGCGCCAGTCCACATCGCGTTCAGGGATGCGCCAGATCTCATCGAAATTCCAGGGAAATCCCGGGTCATATATGATGCCATACGGGGCATTGAAGGTCTTCAGATAATCCTCTTCATCGGGGTAGCGGCGCTTGAACTCGTCGACCAAAGATGGGCACAGGTGCATCCCCGTCGGGGCTGACTCATATCCGTTGCGGCGGTATAGGCGTAGGAGATTTTCTCGTGGTGTCAAAGCCCCAGTCCTCCTGGTCCGTTTGTGAGATGTGAACCAAGTGGAATCCTCGATTCGGGCACCATCACCGTCAAGAGGTATGCCCAATCCCTATCCCCGCTAAGCACAATGGGGCTTTCTACCCGCGCTAGAAGGCACCAACCGAACCGGTTGGAATCAATGAAGACGGTCTCCGGAAAGCCCGGCGCGGTTCAAGATTGACTACTGGCTGACGCCCTGACACCGACAAAGAGAGATTGCGTTTTCCCTCGTTGTAGATCCCAGAGTGGAGCGGGTCGTCGTGTGGTTGACGCGGGCCCAGCTTGCGGCCAAGCTGACCGGATGGCTATTCAGACCACCGTCGGCGAAACGGTGCTCGCGAGACAGGTTACCGACAGAAAGGCCCGCTCGCCCCTTCTGGGCAGGCGCTTCTTCGGGGGCCGGATGTGACTACCCTCCTGGCCGTGGACCTTGGCGCAGAGAGCGGACGCGTGGTGCGGGGAGAGTTCGGCGCGGATCTTCTGCGCCTCTCTGAGGTGTCGCGCTTCCCCACCGGAATGACGCGGATTGCCGGCCATCTTCGATGGGACCTCAACCGGATCCTCGATAACCTGAGGGTCGCGTTGGGTCGGGCCGGGGCGTCCGGCACCGTTGCGAGTTTGGGAGTAGACACCTGGGGCGTGGACTTCGGCCTCCTCGACAAAGGTGAGAGGCTCCTGAACCTCCCGGTTGCCTACCGGGATGCGAGGACGGATGGGATCATGGAAGGTTTCCTCGAACGGATCCCACGCTCGTGGATCTACGAGCGAACCGGGATCCAGTTCCTGCCCTTCAACACGCTCTACCAACTCGCGGCCATGTCCGAGTCGGGAGACCCTGCCCTCACCCGGGCCCGCCACCTCCTCCTCATGCCGGATCTGGTGCACCACCACCTGACCGGCGAACGCACAACCGAATTCACGAACGCCACCACCACCCAGTGCTTCGACCCGCGAAAGGGCGCCTGGGATCAGGCCCTCCTGGAGGCTGCGGGGGTGTCGCCCTCTCTGATGCAGTATGTGGTGGAACCCGGATCGGTTGTGGGTTATCTCCGCTCCGAGTTGGGAGAAGCCACTGGCCTCGGGATCGTTCCCGTTATCGCCCCCGCCACGCACGACACGGCGTCCGCCGTCGCGGCGGTGCCAGCCGGAGGCGGAAACTGGGCATTCATCAGCTCGGGAACCTGGTCGCTGATGGGTATGGAAACTCCGGCCCCTGTGATCACGGAGCGGGCGATGAGGTTCAACTTCACGAACGAGGGTGGGATCGCCGCCACCAATCGGCTCTTGAAGAACCTCATGGGGCTCTGGCTCGTCCAGCGGCTCCGTGACGAACTGGCGCCGGAGGCCGACTACGAAGTGCTCGCGAGGGGAGCCTCATCCGCGACGCCGTTGGTGAGCCTGATCGAACCCGACGATCCGCGGTTCTTGAATCCAGACTCTATGGCGGAGGCGATCGCACACTTCTGCGCACAGACCGCTCAACAGGTCCCCACCACGGCAGAGGCCTTCGTTCGT
>JBDLIO010000483.1:0-3258 GCA_039714865.1 Acidobacteriota bacterium
GCCTCGCCCGTGACGGTCAGTGAGGCTGAGGAGCGTGCCGAGGGATTTGCCGCTCACCTGAACAAGGCTCGGTCTATTCTGGCCGCAGGGGATGCGGCCGGCGCCCTCGCCGAGATCGATATTGCCCGATCAATTCCCGGGTACGCCCGAAACGAGGAGGCACTGGACCTTGGGGCCGCGGCCGGCCGCGCCTCCCCGAGGGACGGGCTCAAGGGGGCCTGGCCCGAGGAGGTTTTCACCAACCATCAGGCGAAGGTCAACAGCGCCTGCATCAGTCCGTCAGGCGACTGCGGCCTGACCGTTGGAGCAGATCGCCGGGTGCTGCTGTGGCACTTGGGCGATGGCACGGTTGTCCGCTCGTTCGAGTCGGTCGAAACCCCGGAGTTGGCTGCGGTCTTTCTCCCGGAGAGTGGTCACTGTGTGACCGCGGGGTTGGATAATGTCATTCGCCTCTGGGACCTCGGCGGAGAGGCCCGTGTTCAGACCTTCGAGGGCCACCTGGCTCAAGTCAACGACCTCGCTGCCGCCGGCAGTTTGATTCTCAGCGGGTCTTCAGATCAAACGGCCCGCGTCTGGGACACCGAAACCGGTGTCTGCCTCCAGGTATTCGACGGTCACTCCGGAGAGGTCCTGGCCGTAGCCTTTTCCCCCGACGCACAGATATGTGCCTCGAGCGGCGAGGACCAACTCCTGCTGTGGGACCCTTTGACCGGCAGGGATATCCACGCCCTCGGCGGACACGACGAACCGCCCTCCGCCATAGCCTGGTCCGACGATGGCAGGAACCTTCTTTCCGGTGCACGAGACGGACAGCTTCGATTGTGGGACGTCAGCAACGGTCACTGTCTGCGAACAGTGGAAGTTGAACAGGGCGTGGCATCGGTGGCCCTGTCACCCGATGACCGGTTTGCCCTGACCGGTGGTCTTGATGGGGCCGTGCAACTCTGGGATATCCGAGCACGGCGGTGTTTGAGGACCTTTGACGGTCACGTCGGACCGGTGCCGTCGGTGGCGTTTACCCCGGACGGACAGCGCTGCCTTTCCGCCGGCGAAGACAGTACCGTCCGCCTCTGGTACCTTGACTGGCACACGGCCCCTGAGCGAGGGAAAGGCTGGAACGATCAGGCCAGACCCTATCTTGAGATCTTTCTCTCCCGACAGTCCCGCGGCTCGAACGGACCGAAGTGGGGAGATGAGGATTTTCGCCGGCTGCTCGACGACCTTGCGAGGCGACGCCTCGGTCACTTGAGTCCGGATGACGTGCTTCTCAACCTCGAACGCATGGCGGCTGACTGGAGCGATAGGGACATCAGTGCCACCGCAATGACCCGGCTCATTCGCCCTCCGCGTCCGGTATCCGCCACACGCCGGAAAAAGGCCCGAAAGAAGCTTCTTTGGAGATCCGCCATCGCCGTCGCCCTGTCGGCCTTGATCCTGGTCATCAACGCTGTTGTGTCATCGACTCGTCTCAGCATAGAACCCGAGCGAAGTGCCGCCGTTCGGCGTTCGGCCCTCGAGGCCCGCGTTCCTTACGGCCTGAGTCTCAGTTCTGCCACGGCCTGCGACAAGGGGAGTTTTCGAGACTATCTGGAGACTTTCATCGAAGGCACCGCGGAACCGCTCGAGGTCGGCGCCGCCGCCCGTTGTCTCGTGCGGCTTCAGGATTCTCGCGCCGTTGTGCCTCTGCTCGACCTCCTGCGTCCCCCGGGTTCTTCCGGCAGCTCTGGATCCGAACCGGACCTCTATCGAGTACCTGCGTCCCTGGAGGATATTCTCTCGATCCTGGTGCCGATCGGGGACACCGGCCGCCGTGAGCTCCAGGAAGCCCTCGTTGATTCGGATGATACCGTTCGACGAACGGCAGCCCGGGCCTTGGCGGCGAATGGCAGCAAACGGGCCATCTCGACTCTGGTGGCGGCAGCCGAGGATCGAGAACCGGTCGTTCGAATCGCCGTCTCCAGGACCCTGGAGACCATCGTCACCACGGGCATCCTCAGCGAGGAACACGCCTTCGAGTTGTTCGAACAGATGGCCGGGGACACCTTTCCCGAAGTTCGGGCCACTGTCGCGCTGAGCCTTGGGATCTTCAGGGGTTCACGGCCGCGGCGGCTACTCGAAACACTGGCTCAGGACATCGACCGCGATGTCCGAAGAGCTGCAGAGACGACGTTGGCGGAGTTCGATGAGGCACGGTGAGAAGCACGGGATCAGGGGTTAGGGATTAGGGGTTGGGGACAAAAATTCAATTGAACCGCGAAGGTCGCGAAGGGATCGCCAAGAAGAGTTGTTCCTTCCTTTTTGTGGCTATCAGCTCCTCAGGCCAATCTCGTCCGAACCCGGGTTGCCAACATGGTATTGCGTTTCCTGACGCTTTCTGTCCGAACGGCTCGGCTCAAAGCCCGCTTGCTGCCGACCAATACCACCAGCCGCCGGCCCCGCGTTACTGCGGTGTAGAGCAGGTTCCGTTGCAGCATCAGATGATGTTGATCATGCAGGACCACCACCACCGCCGGATACTCCGATCCCTGGGCCTTGTGAATGGTGCAGGCATAAGCGACGTTGAGGTCTTCCAGGTCTTCTGACGGGTAGACGATCACCCTTCCCGAGAAATCGACCGTCAATTCCCGTTCTTCGACGTCGACGGATACGACGCGCCCGACATCCCCGTTGAACACATCCAACTCGTAGTTGTTTCTCAGTTGCATGACCTTGTCGCCGTCCCTGAAAACCCTGGATCCCACGGTGACTTCCGGCCCACCGGGTGGCGCCAGGATTTCCTGGAGTCGTTCATTGAGCCGGGAGACCCCGGCCTCCCCACGGTGCATCGGCGCCAACACCTGAATATCTGTCAGCGGATCCAAGTCGAAACGCCCGGGAATTCTCTCCGCCGCCATCTCGACCGCGGTGGTGGCCGCCTCCCCCACATCTGAACGCACCGCAAAATAGAAATCAGCCGGCCGGTTCGGCGAACCATAGACAGGCATCTGGCCGCTGTTGATCCTATGGGCGTTTTCGGCAATCAGGCTCCCCTCACCCTGTCGGTAGATCCGCTGCAGCCTGATGACATCCACTCTCCCAGAAGTGATCAGATCCGCCAGCACGTCACCGGGCCCAACCGAGGGCAACTGATCCGCATCCCCAACCAGAACCAGTCGACAGCCCGACGGTACGGCCTCGACCAGGCGGGCGCCCAACTCGACATCCAGCATCGAGACCTCATCGACGACCACGCAGTCAGCTTCAAGGGGGGTTTCTGCA
>JBDLIO010000484.1:0-3253 GCA_039714865.1 Acidobacteriota bacterium
ATGTCCATTCCACAAGATCTGCTGTACACCAAAAGTCACGAGTGGGTACGCGTCGAAGGCGGCGCCGTCGTCATCGGCATCACGCACTATGCCCAGGATCAGTTGGGCGAGGTGGTCTTTGTCGAGCTGCCGGCCGTCGGAGATGCCGTCGAGGCGGGTGAAGAAATGGGCACCCTCGAATCGGTCAAGGCGGTTTCCGAAATGCTCACGCCCCTGTCGGGCGAGGTGATCGAGGTCAACGAGGCCCTTGAGGACAATCCCAATCTGGTCAACGAGTCGCCCTTCGACGAAGGCTGGCTGGTCAAGATCACAGGCTCGGTCGAAGGTCTGGATCTCATGGATGCCGATGCCTACGCCGCCCTGATCGAGGCGGAGCAGCACTGATGCACCCGTGGGTCGGCGCCGGTCCTCAAGATCGCCGGAACCTCCTGGACGAGTTGGGCCTCGAGACAATTGACCAGTTGTTGGCACGGCTTCCGGAGGCCGTGCGCATTGACCGCCTCGATCTGCCGCCCGCCCAGGATGAAACGGCTCTTCGAAGGGCGTTCTTCGACATCGGCCTCAACAATACGACCGCTGCCAGGACGCCCTCTTTCCTCGGTGCCGGTGTCTATAACCACATCCGCCCCGCGGCCGTCGATGCCGTGCTTTCGCGCGCCGAGTTCTTCACCTCCTACACCCCCTACCAACCCGAGATCTCCCAGGGCACGCTCCAGGCACTTTTTGAATTCCAGACACTGATGACGCGGCTGACCGGGATGGAGGTCTCCAACGCCTCTCTCTATGACGGGGCGACCGCCCTGGTCGAAGCGGCACTCTTTGCATTCCGCGTGCTGCGAACGAAAAGGTCGAGAGTCGTACTGGCCGAAACGGTTCATCCGATCTATCGATCGGTCCTGGACGCCTACGCGGAACCAACCGGGCTTGAGATCGTCACCGTTCCCGCCGGACCCGACGGACGCCTGGACCTCAAGGCCCTCGAAGCAGCCGTCAACGGCGACACCTGCTGCGTCGCCGTACAGTCTCCCAATTTTCTGGGAGTCGTCGAAAATCTCGGCGCGGTCTCGCACGCAGCCCACGGCGTCGGCGCCCTTGCGGTTCATGTCGTGACCGAGGCCCTGTCAATGGCACTGCTCAAGGCAGGGGGCCACTTCGATTTTGACGTCGTCTGCGGCGAGGCCCAGAGCTTCGGCGTTGCGCCCGGCTACGGCGGTCCTCACCTCGGTTTTTTCACCTGCAGGGAAAAGACCATCCGGCAGATGCCCGGTCGTCTGTGCGGCGAAACCGTTGACAGCGAAGGCGACCGCGCCTTTTGCCTGACGCTGTCGACCCGGGAGCAGCACATCCGACGGGCCAAGGCCACCTCCAACATCTGCACCAACCAGGGCCTGATGGCCCTGGCTGCCACCGTCTGGCTCGAGGCCGTCGGCGGAGCAGGACTGAGGCGCCTGGCCCAAGACAACCTCAGCCGTGCCCACGAGTTGGCTCGGCGCCTGGTCGACGAAAACTCCGGTTGGCGCTTGGCATTCCCTGACTCTCCCTTCTTTAACGAATTCCTGATTCGAGGCCCCGTCGGTGGATCGGAGGCCGCCAGGAAGGCCGAGCAGGCCGGCGTCTTGGCCGGGGTTCCGGTCATCCGCTGGAATGAGAGGTGGCCGGACGGTCTCCTGATTGCAGTGACGGAGAACAACCCTGTCACCGATTTTGACGCCCTGATTGGCGCGCTGGGGAGTGCCTCATGAAACACCGCACGCTCCGAGACGAATCGCTGTTTTTCGAACGCAACCCCAACCGGCGTCAACGCCAGGGCATCCTGCTGCCCACATTCGACGGCCCCTCCGTTGATCCCGACTCGGTCCTTCCGGCCGAAGCCCTGATGGACGATCAACCCTTGTGGCCAGACATCGGCGAAATGGATGTCGTCACCCACTTTCACCGCCTGAGCCAACTCAACTACGCGGTCGATGAAGGCCTCTACCCTCTGGGCTCGTGCACGATGAAGTACAACCCCCGCATCAACGAGGCCGTAGCCGGGCTTTCCGCCTTCAACGCCGCCCATCCCCTGCAGCCCGACCATCAGGTCCAGGGCGTTCTGCAGGTGATGTGGGAGCTCGAGGAGACGCTCAAGACCATCACCGGCATGCCCGGCATCACCCTGCAGCCTGCAGCCGGCGCTCACGGGGAGTTGGCCGGAATCCTGATGATCCGCAAGGCCCTGGAGGCCAGAGGCGAAAACCGGGAAATCGTCCTGGTTCCCGACTCCGCCCACGGCACCAACCCCGCAACAGCCGCCTTCGCCGGTTTCCGCGCGGTCGAAATCCCGTCCGGACCGGACGGGACCGTCGACCTTGAAGCCCTCGATACCGCGATGGATGAGAATGTCGCCGCAGTCATGCTGACCGTGCCCAACACCCTGGGGGTATTCGAACACCGGATCGTTGAAATTGCCGAAATGGTGCATTCCCGAGGCGGCTTTGTCTACATGGACGGCGCCAACCTCAATGCCTTCGTTGGCCGCGCCCTGCCCGGCCTGATGGGCGCCGACGCCATGCACATCAACTTGCACAAGACCTTTTCGACGCCACATGGCGGAGGTGGGCCCGGCGCCGGGCCGGTTGCAGTTTCCGAAGCACTGCTTCCGTTCCTGCCGGTGCCGCGGGTCGTCAAGTCAGACGACGGCTTCGCCATGTTATGGTCCGACGAGAACTCCATCGGCTCCCTTCGCGGCTTTTCAGGCTCCTTCCTGATACTGCTCAGGGCCCTGGTCTACATGCGAGGCATGGGTGGCGACGGTCTTCGAGAGATGTCCGAAACCGGCGTTCTCTACGCCAATATCATCAGGAAACGACTCGAAGGCGCCTACCACCTGCAGTACGACACGCCGACGATGCACGAGGTCGTCTTCGACGACTCGGAACAGGTCAAGCACGGCGTTCACAACACCGACATCGCCAAGAGACTTCTGGACTACGGCTTCCATCCGCCGACCATGAGCTTCCCCCTGGTCGTGCACGGCGCCTTGATGATCGAACCGACCGAAAGCGTCGGTCCTGAGGAAATCAGGGCCTTCTGCGAAGCGATGTTGGCCATCGCCAAGGAGGCCGAGCAGACACCTGAGGTCGTAACCTCGGCGCCCCACGAAACTCCCGTCCGACGGGTGGACGAAGTTCTGGCAGCTCGACAGCTCAAGGTACGGTTCGAAGACGAGGGCTGATCACGCAATTCGTTCGACGAATTGCCTACCAGGCCGTGG
>JBDLIO010000485.1:0-3253 GCA_039714865.1 Acidobacteriota bacterium
TCCGGCCAGGTCCCAACGTCCGTCTGCGAAGTTCTTCGCGAGAAGGTTGCCGCCTCGCACGGTCAGACCGGCCGTGACGACGGCGGCAACGGTCGGCACGAGGAAAACCAGGGCCGAACGCAGAAACCGGCCGGCGTTGCGCCGCAGGCCGGTCAAAAAGGGATGGGTCGCGCCTGACCCGGCCAGGACCTCGACGATCCCTGCGGCCAGGAAAATCTGGACCAGCAGGCTGAGCACAACCATCACGAGGACGCCCCGGCCCATCAGGGGCTCGAGAGCGTCTGCCGGGGAGGTGCGGAACTCCATGAAGATCGGGAATGCGCTGCCGTCCATGATCCCTTGGGAGAAGAGCGATTGCCCCAGGGCGGGGGCGAGATTGCTGGCGATGAGGCTGACGAGAACCAGCGCAGGGATCAGCGGCGCCAACCAGGCGATCATCACAAGACGAGGATGACGGAGGGCCGTTCGGAAACCATTGGCCACAAAGGAGAGTGTATTCATTGCGTCACCCCAGAATCGACGTCAACTCGAAGAGGTTTTGAAACCAGAAAGAGAGGTTGACCAGGATTTTCCTGGCCGGTGTGGAGTCGTGTTCCAGGCAATAGCTGTTGTTGAGAGGGTCGACATCCAACACCATCAAATGGTCGGGATCGACTTCGGCCGACACCAGTCTGGCTGCCCGGGTCTCGACGATCTTGGTCCACTTGTCCTGCCCGTGCCATTGGTGCCGGATGCGTTCATCGTCGTCGAAGACCAGTTCGATGGTGACCGGGTGTTTGAACTCTCCGCGCCTCTCGATCACCACCTCTGTTCGGTACAGGGTGTCCTCTTCTTCTTCGTCACCATCTTCGCCGTCGCCGTCGCCGTCACCGTCACCGTCGCTGTCGCCTGCGTCCTCGTCCTCGTCGACGGCATCGCCTTCGTGATCGTGCTCATGGTCATCCCGGTGGTGATCGTGATCCTTGCCGTAGATCACCTGCACCCCGTCCTCCCAGAACCAGCCCCTTCGGTCCTTGGCTTTTTTGGATTCGGCTGTACGAATGCGGTAGTCCAGGCCTTTTTCGGTGTGCAGGGCCTGTTCGAGGAACCATCCGATATCCCGCTCGGTGGCGTCCTGCATGATCTCTTCGAAGTCGGTGGTGGTCGGGTGGCGGAATCGCCACGTCTGGAAAAAATGCCGCATCGCCCGGTGAAAGGTCTCCGGGCCGATCAGATTCTCCAGGTGGCGAAGGGTCACAGCCGGGCGGGCGTAGGAGTTGAGGCCGTAGCTGGCGTTGGAGCGGTATTTCCATGCGGGTTGCACGACCGGGTCGGTGTATCGACCGGACCCCAGTTGCAGTCGGTTGTTTTCTATCGAGGTCATTCGCAGCCCGAGCACTTCGATCATCGAACCGTAGAACTCCTCCATGACGACCATCTCGTAGTAGGAGTTCATGCCCTCGTCGATCCAGGCTTCTTCGAACTCGTTGGAGGCGATCATGCCCTGGAAGTAATTGTGGCCGAACTCGTGCACGGTCACCACCTCGGCCATGCGGACCTTCTTGAATGGCGGGAGGTTGAGCGCCGGGTGGGTACCCAAAGTAATAAACGTCGGGTATTCCATGCCGCCGGCGCCGAAGCCGCCCCTCGGTGGGTCGACCATGGTCAGGGTCGGGTAGGGGTAGGCGCCGAGGCGCAGGCCGTAACCGCGGATGGCCGCCTTGGCGGCATCGAAATACCGCCGAGCCTGGTTTCGATGTGCGGGCTGGAGCATCAGGCGGATCATCACCGGCTGAAGCTCGAGTTCTTCCTCAGGCAAACCGAGGATCTCGGCGATCTGCCGGGTCTGCTCGGCCGGCACATCGGTGTCCGGGTCGAAGAGTTCTTCGAGCACGATGAAATCGGGATCGGCCGTCCAGGCAAAATCGTGCACGCCGGGTTGTTGGAAACGCACGGTGACCTTCGAAGAGTCGCTGGTCTGCTCGATGATCTGTCCGGTTGCTCCGATCTTGCCGGCGTACTCCGAAGGCAGGGTCAGGCGGACATCCCAATCTCCGAAATCTGCGAAGAACTCCGAGTTGGCGTGGAATTGGTGGGTGTTCCAGCCGGGTTCGACGCGGCCCCGGTCTCCTGAGTCCTCGAAGACGCCGATCTTGGGAAACCACTGGCCGCCGAGCACGAAGTTGCCGCTGACGCCTGTGCGGGCAAAGATCTCCGGCATCTGGGAGGTGAAGGCCACCTCGACCTCGACCCACTCCCCGGGTTGAATCGGCCGGGGCAGAGGGTAGCGCGCGACCGTGCGGTCGTTCGGGTTGCCGTCGTCGGGCTGGATGATCTCTTCGAGGACCTTGAGGTCGGGAGCGCCCTGCAACCGGGTGGCGCTGGGTTCGCCGAGGATCGTCGGGCCGAAGGGTGCGCTGAAGTGATCGCCGGGAGTTGTTTCGATGCCGTCCGGCAGAAGGCCGGCTGCGGCGAGGTCTTCAGGGTAGGCCAGGTGCATCGATTCAACCTCGATCCAGCCCCACTTCTCGTCGGACATCTCCATACCTCGGAGTTGGCCACCGCTTTCGGTCATGAATGTCGAGTGGTTGCTGGCAAAGGCGTTGAGGTAGAGGTGAAACTGGAGTTCGTCCACCGGAACCGACGACGTATTGCGCCACCTCAATCGCTCGACACCTTCGATCTGAGCTGTCTCCGGGTCAAATGCGGCATCGATTGCAGCCTGGTAGACCGGATCGGGCAGTTGAACCTGGGCCACCGCCGGGAGCACCGCAAACACCACGGCTGTGGCAACAATCAGGATTCCTTGGGCTGGTCGATTCATGGGCAACTCCTCCGTCCCTCGTCGAAAAATACCGGATTCGGGCCGAAAAGGTTCACTCCGGGACTCGTTCAAAGCCCATCGAGTCAGAGGGCCGACGAGGCCGTCGACCACGAGAGGTCGGCCTCGGGAGTCGAGGTGTCGTGCCTGAAAATCCTTGACCGCCTGACGAAGGGTGCGGCTGAATTCAGATCCCGTGTCGGGGCCGATCAGAAAGCCGCGTTGGACCAGCAGTTGGGCCAAGCCGGAGACCTCAGGGCCGATGTCACCGAATGAGAGAAGGCTTGGCGAAGGCACGGTGCGATTGTACCGAAAGAGTGATATCGTGTGGCCGATCAGTGGGGGTTTGATGGATAAGAAACACATTCTGGTTGTTGATGATGACGCCGGGATTCGCCTGACGATCAAGAAGTTCCTCGAATTTTCGAAGATCGCTCATTTTGAGATCGTGCA
>JBDLIO010000486.1:0-3249 GCA_039714865.1 Acidobacteriota bacterium
CAATCTCGCCCTTCGCCATTATGAGCAGGCGGCCAGGAAAAGTCCGCCGGGGCCCTCCCGGGACGAAGCCCAGGCCGGAATCCAGCGCCTCGGCCTCCGCCTGCAAGGTGAAGGGAATTGAGACAAACGAAGGGTCGCCCCGCCAGTATTTCGTCACGGAGGGCCGTTGTGCCGTTGTTTCGCCGCAATTATTCAGTGTTGACAAGGCTGCTATTCGAGGATAAGGTCAACCAGATGGGCGATGGGCTCATATTTATTTTGGAATGTGTTTAGTTCTTTTTTGGGTTTCAGCATGTGAGTGCTAATTTTTTTTGGAAAGAAGGAGGATTGGTTATGAAGAAGGTTCTGGCAATCGTAGGAATCGCTGTTCTCATGAGTTCGGTTGCAGCGGCAAACGTCAACCCCTCGGCGGATAGCGTATCCGGCAAGGTCAACGACCCGGGGACGCGCACGAACGGCACGCTGGGCAGCCTGACGATCACCGGCCAGCAGATCGGCTCGCTCGAGGTCCAGGTCGATTCCAGTGTGACCACACAGGGCGGCGACGGAATCCCGTTCTACGGCACCACCACCGGCGGCAGCCCTGTCACCCTGCAGGACCAGGTCATGCTCTATGCTCAGATCTACGACTCCCCGTGGGTTGACGGCTGCACATTCTGGGACACTCCCGGCGTCAACTGGTGCGCATTCGGAGTAGAGTACTTCATCAACTCCCCCACCCCGCTCGGCAACTTCGATGTGTCGTTCACCACGACGGTCCCCGCCGCGCAGAACTATCAGCTGTTCGCGATCGCATACGCTGGACAGACTTGGCCGACCACCGCCTTCAACTGGGGCATCCTCACCCAAAACCCGGGTACCGTTATTGGCCCGGTTGGGACGATGTACGTCGACGAGACTCAGCCCCCGACCCCGACCATCGACCCGAACGCCGGTGGCGCTCCGATCCCGACGATGAATGCTTACGGCATCTTCGCCATGGCAGCTCTGCTGCTCGGCGTCGCCGTCCTCGTGATCATCCGCCGCAAGTAAGGTAACTCAAAATCAACACAAAAACCGCGCCCTCGGGCGCGGTTTTTTTTGATGCACTTCGTCCGACGAATTGCTAACGATCCTGCTGAGCCGACCACTTGAGAAAGGCTTCGATGAAACCGTCGATATCACCGTCCAGGACCCGATCGGCATCACCAACTTCGTGATCAGTTCGTAGATCTTTGACCATGCGGTAGGGCTGAAGCACGTACGACCGAATCTGGTGACCCCAGGCGATCTCGTTCTTTGGGCCCTTGATCTTGTCCAGTTCTTCCTCGCGCTTTTGCATTTCCAGCTCGTAGAGGCGCGCCTTGAGGACCTTCATCGCCGAGGCCAGGTTCTTGATCTGCGACCGTTCGTTCTGACACGTAACGATGACGCCGGTCGGTTCGTGCACGACGCGAACGGCAGAATAGGTCGTATTGACACCCTGGCCCCCGGGCCCCGATGAGCAGTAGCGGTCAATCCGCAGGTCCTTCTCGGGAATCTCCAGGTCCATCTCGTCGTCGATCTCGGGGTAGACGTGAGCCGAGGCAAACGAAGTGTGACGCCTGGCCTGCGAGTCGAACGGTGAAATACGAACCAACCGATGAACACCGTTTTCCGACCTCAGATGACCGTAGGCATAGGGTCCCTTGACCAGGAGGGTTGCCGCCTTGATTCCGGCTTCGTCGCCCGGTTGCTCGTCCATCAACTCGACGTCGAAGCCCTTGCGCTCGCACCACCTGAGGTAGAGGCGCTGCAGCATTTGGGCCCAGTCCTGACTCTCGGTCCCGCCTGCGCCGGGGTGAATCTCGATAAAGGCGTTGGAACGGTCGTGTTCGCCACCCATCTTGGTCACGAGTTCAATCCTGTCCAGGGTCGGACGCAACCTCGCCAACAGGGTCTGGAGTTCGTCACCCACTCCGTCTTCGCCCTCGCGGATCATCTCCAGCAGGATTTCCAGCTCCTCGTCGGCCTGGGTCAACGTCTCGACGGTTTCGACCGACTGCTGCAACTCCGATCGGCGCCGCATGACCTCACGAGCTTTCTCCTGGTCGGACCAGATGTCCGGATCCTGGGCCTCCTGGTCGGCTTCAGCCAGCCGGGCCCTCAGGGCGTCCTCGTCAAAGGTACCCCCGAAGCTGGTGGATTCGGGCGACCTGCTGTTCTGCTGTCTGCATCATCTCTTCGATCATTGTGGCCTCGCTCACACTCCGCTGATGCGGGTGGGGGAGTATGGTAGCAGACCGCCCCGGAATCATTGATGCGGCAACGATGGCAAGACACACCCATGCCCACCAGTCGCCCCATCGGACCGCCGGCGTGCAGCCGACGGCAGGACGGACCTCTTCGACCAGCACCCCCTGCTTGCCGGCCTCCAGACGCTGCACGACCCGCCCGGAAGGGTCGACCGCACCCGAAATACCGGTCAAGGCGGCTCGGACCACCCATCGGCGGGTTTCCACCGCCCTGAGGACCGCCTGTGCGAAGTGCTGATCCAGGGCCCAGCTGGCGCCGTACCAGGCGTCGTTGGTCAGAGTCGCCAGGACTTCGGCGCCGGCCCGAACCTGACGCCCCACGACATCGGGAAAGACGATCTCATAACAGACGGCCAGTCCCAGCGGAATACCGGCGTGCAAAGGAACAGCCTCGGTCCCCGCGGTGAAGGCGGGAGCGTCGTTGACCGGGTCGATGGTGATGGTGAAAAGCTTACGCAGATCCTCACCTCCCGCGATGTCGGATTCCCGCACGTGGTCGGGAGCGTCTTTCGCCTCCTGCTCGGCCTCGGCGGATTCTGGCTCTCGCTGCAGTCGATCGGCCCCGTGGTGCGCCTGCTCAACCGCGAGCGGCACGCGCACCGCGCGTGGAACGACGCCGCCGCCAGGACCTTCCAGCGCGCCTCGCTGCCGCGGCGTATCTACTTCCTGCTCGTCGCGGTCGCCCAGGCGGACGGGCCGATGAGCGCCGGCACGTCGAGCTGGCGAAGACCGTCGCGCAGATCGTAATCACCCAGGCTTTCCCAGACCGCGGTCTGCGTCCGGCCGGTGATGCGGAACGCGGGCGGGCTGCCGGCTTTGATGTGGATGTCGGACGCGCCGTTCTTCACGGCGGCGGTGAGCAGCTGATCGAGCCAGTGTGCGTCCATCGTTTCGCTCTCCTCGGAAGGGGCCTGGGACCCGTCGGTGTGGTCAGCCGCCGGCGGGCCAGACACTCAGGGCGGTGCCGAACAGGCGG
>JBDLIO010000487.1:0-3246 GCA_039714865.1 Acidobacteriota bacterium
CGCCGAATCCCCAGACCATTCGTTCTGGATTCGTCGGCATCAGTTTTCTGTGTTTGTTGCAGATCTGCCCATCGGGATCGATGGTGATGTAGGTGTTGTAGAGCGTCGACCTGCTCAACGTGTCGTCCCTCTCGTCAATACCGCAGAGAATGTGGACACCATGCCGTTTGGCGGCGTCACAAAGTGGGGCCAGATCGTCCTTGGAGAGGTCGACGGCGTTCTTGATCAGCTGATCGTAAAGCTGGTCAGTGAGCTTCATGTCCCCGCCTGGACGCAGGCGCCAAATCCAGGTCGGGTAACCCGGGATGAATGCTTCGGGGAAAACAACGACCTCAGCACCGTCATTCGCGGCCTCTTTGGTGAGCGAGACCGCCTTTTCCAGCGTTGAGTTCCGGTCGAGCAGAACAGGCGGATGTTGAACTACAGCGATTTTCCCCACTTGGGCGCCTCCAACCTTGAATACCAATGAAATTCTCGAATTCTATAACCGGTACATTTCTGAATAATTCCTGAGAATGAAGGCCCGGGTGGTCAGGGACAGATGGAGGGCAGGGGGAAGGAGATCCTCGTTCAGAAAATCACCGAAACTCAGCCTTTGGGTTTACACTTTGTTGAGGCTTTGCCTTTCGAGATCGGTTGGAGGTTGTTGTGAGCAAAAAGGTCGTTCTTGCATACAGTGGTGGATTGGACACGTCGGTTCTTCTGAAGTGGCTCAGCCTGAAAGGTTTCGAGGTCATTGCCTACGTCGCCGACGTCGGTCAGGAAGAAGATTTCGAGGCCGTCAGGAAGAAGGCTTTCGACACTGGAGCCTGCAAGGTGTTCGTCGAGGACCTCAAGAGAGAGTTCGTCACGGACTACATCTTCCCGGCATTCAAAGCCAATGCTATCTACGAGGGACGCTACCTCCTGGGCACGGCGATTGCCAGGCCGATCATCGCCAAACGTCAGATCGAAATCGCTGATGCCGAAGGCGCGGCCTATGTTTCTCATGGAGCGACGGGCAAGGGCAACGACCAGGTTCGGTTTGAACTGGCGTATTACGCCCTCAATCCGGCGATCAAAGTCATCGCACCCTGGAAGGACAGTGAATTTTTGGAGCATTTCAAGGGACGGCCGGAACTTCTGGCCTTTGCCGCCGAACACGGCATCGAGGTCAAGGCGACGGCCGCCAAGTCTTTCAGTGAGGACGACAACCTGCTGCATATCAGCCACGAGTCCGGGATCCTCGAAGACCCCGCCTACCACGCAGGTGAGGAAATCTACTCCAAGACCGTCAGCCCCGAACTGGCGCCGGATACTCCGACCCGGATCTCCGTCGAGTTCAAGGACGGCATCCCGATCAGGGTTACGAACCTCGATGACGGACGGGAGGAACGGGAACCTCTGGCCCTCTTCTCCTACCTCAACGAGGTCGCCGGGGCCAACGGTATCGGTCGACTTGACATCGTCGAGAACCGGTTCATCGGCATCAAGTCGCGAGGCATCTACGAGACGCCCGGAGGCACCATCCTGCACCTGGCCCATCGAGACATCGAAGGCATCGCCATGGAGCGCGAGGTGATGCGGCGGAGGGACGTGCTGTCGGGCAAGCTGTCGGAGTTGATCTACAACGGTTTCTGGTTCTCCCCGGAGATGGAGTTCTTGATGGCGGCCGTGGACAAAAGCCAGGAGCTGATCGACGGCGTGGTCGATCTCAAGCTGTACAAGGGCCATGTCTCCGTACTCGGCAGAGTCTCCCACAGTTCGCTCTATGACCAGGAGTTCTCTTCCATGGAGATCGAAGGAGGCTTTGATCAGACCGATTCCCAGGGGTTCATCAAGATCAACGCCATCCGCCTGATGGCCCACCATGCGATTTCTCATCGCAAGGTTGGAGAGTGAGCGTGAGCCGGGACAAGGAAACCCTGTGGCGGAAAGAGGGAGGCGCCGGCGTCGATCAGATGGTGCAGGATTTCACCGTGGGAGACGACGTCTTCTGGGACCAGAGGCTTGTCCCCTTTGACTGCAAAGCCTCCATCGCCCACGTGCGGATGCTGGCGACCATCGATCTTTTGACCGCTGAGGAAGCGGTGAGCCTGGAGAATTGTCTGGATGAGATTGTTGCCCTCGAAGCCGATGGGAAGTTCAAGGTCACGGCGGACCACGAGGACTGCCACACGGCTATCGAACTCTCCCTGACCGAAAAACTCGGGGCGCTCGGCAAGAAGGTTCATGTCGGACGCTCTCGCAACGATCAGGTATTGACCGCCTTGAGATTGTACGAACTGGCCGAATTGCATCGGCTCGAGAATCTGGTGGGTCGCCTGTCATCGAGCCTCGAAGAGGTCTGTGGGCGAAACGGCGAGATCGGGCTTCCCGGATACACCCACATGCAACCGGCCATGCCGTCGTCGGTAGGGCTTTGGCTGGGCTGCTTTCGGGCAGCTCTTGAAGATGATCTGATTCTGCTGGACGCCGCACGCCGGCTGATCAATCAGAATCCGCTGGGGACGGCGGCTGGTTTCGGTGTGCCGGTATTCGAACTCGATCGGCAGATGACCGCCGCGGACCTTGGTTTCGCCCGTGTGCAGGAGAATTCGATCTACGCCCAACACAGCCGCGGAAAGTTCGAGGGCGTCGTTCTCAACGGTGCGAGCCAAATCATGTACGACCTCAACCGGCTGGCCAGCGATCTGATGCTCTTCACCATGCGTGAGATGGCGTTTGTCATCTTGCCGGAGGCCCTGTGTACCGGCTCCTCGATCATGCCTCAGAAACGTAATCCCGATGTGCTCGAACTGATTCGCGCCAAGTACCACGCCGTGCTGGGGGAAGAAATGACAGTTCGGAATCTCGGCGCGAATTTGATCTCAGGCTACAACCGTGACGTGCAGCTGACCAAGGGACCGCTGATGCGGGGCCTGGACGCCACTGCACAGAGCCTCGCCATGATGGCCCGAATTATCACCGAAATGGAAATCGACGCCGAAAGGTGCCGACAGGCAATGGGGGAGGAGATCTACGCCACCGAAAAGGCCTACCGCCTGGTCCGCGAGGGAGTGCCGTTCCGCGATGCCTATCGCCGAGTCGCAGAAGAGGCGAGGAAGAAATAGCTGCAATAAGACTGGGCAAGCAGCGAAAATCCAAAAGCCGACAGCTGACAGCTGATAGCTGATAGCTGATAGCTCCTAATGCACCTTCACCGCGGGATCTTCTTCGTCCATGCCGTGGGTCATGACGAAGAAATAGGCCGCGAAGGGTTCCGTG
>JBDLIO010000488.1:0-3245 GCA_039714865.1 Acidobacteriota bacterium
AGTTGGAGTTGATCAATCGTGCCCTGGCGCGGAATGAGATCGATGTTTTTCACGGGGCCGGCCGTTTTCTGGACAGAAACCATGTAGCGGTGATCGGTACTGGAGGCCAGACCCGAATGGTACTCAGGGGCGATACCATCGTCATCGCCACCGGGACTTCGCCAAACCACCCTGAGGATGTGCCCTTTGACGGAGAATGCGTCTTCGACTCCGACACGATCCTCAATCTGCCCCGAATGCCGAGATCGATGCTGGTGCTTGGCGCCGGTGTGATCGGCATCGAGTATGCCTGTATTTTCACGGCTCTGGGGTTGGACGTCACCCTGGTTGATACCAGAGATCGGCTTCTGCCGTACCTCGATCGCGAGATCGTCGGTCGGCTGCAGCGGGAGATGCGGCGCCTCGGGATGATGATCTCGCATGATGAGTTTTACGAGTCTATCGAAAAGGTGGCCGGCAGTCCGCCTCTTGTCCGATGCCGAACCAAAAGTGGGACGGTATTGGAGGCAGACGTTCTCCTTTACAGCGTCGGGAGGGACGGAAATACCGGAGACCTCGGGCTCGAAGAGATCGGAATCCAGCCGAACGAACGCGGTTTGCTCAAGGTCAACAGCCACTACCAGACTTCGCAGCCCCACATCTATGCGGTTGGCGACGTGATCGGCCATCCTGCGTTGGCATCAACGTCGATGGAGCAGGGACGCAGGGCGATCCGTCACGCCTTTGATCTTCCGGGGCTCCAGGAGCAGACCGAGGTATTGCCGTTCGCCATTTACTCGATTCCGGAAGTCAGCTACATCGGCGAGACCGAAGAGAGCCTCGCGGAAAAAGGGCGCGACGTCATTATTGGGCGCGGCCTCTACGCGCTCAACCCAAGGGCACAGATCATCGGAGACGGCGGAGGCATGCTCAAGCTGCTCTTTGACGCTGAGAGTATGAGGCTTCTCGGCGCCCATGTGATCGGCACAACCGCATCGGAACTGATTCATGTCGGTCAGGCGTTTCTTCAGACCGGGGCCACAGCAACCGTGATCGCCGAGAGCCTCTACAACTATCCGACCTTGTCCGATCTCTATCGGCATGCAGCGATGGAAGCTCTCGGGCAGAAGTTCCGGCGCCTCCCGGGCGGTGGGACTCCGGAGTAGAACGCCTTTTCCTCAATTCTCTTTGTAACCCGGAAGAAGCCGGTTGCGTATGATGAAGGTGGGGGTAGACCATGGATCGTTTTTCGCTCAACAGTCTTGCAGGGGTTGGAATAATTTTCTTGTTGGCCTTCGGGGCCATCCCGAGTGGAGCCCAGGAGTCTTCCGAGCCCCAAGCGGTGTTCCAGGAAGAAATCCGGGTCGAGGTTGTTGATCTGCTGGTCAGTGTTGTCGATTCGATCGGGGAACCGGTCAAGGGACTCACCGTCGAGGATTTTGAGATTTACCAGGATGGTGAGCCGGTGGATCTGACCTTCTTTTCAGAAGAGACAGGTTCCGAGGAACCAGGCGCGGGCGCTGGACCTCCGGGGGTCAAACCTGGGGCGCCGCCGCATCGATTGATCCTGATATTCGACCGTGTCAGCCTCGAAAAGAAGGCGCGAAAGCGTACGCTCAAAGGCCTGGAGACCTTCCTCGATACCAACCTGTCGCCGGGCTCACGTGTCATGGTGGCAATGGCGGGCGGTGGCGTTGAGGTTGTTCAGCCCTTCACCGATGACATGAAAGAGGTCAAAGGCGCTCTCGAAGCCGTCAACGTCGTCGAGTACACCGGCGATACGCTCCGCGGCCGAAAGAGGGTGTTTAATCGGTCGATGTCCAACGCCCATACTGTTCAGACCGGGGCCTACAGGCCCTCGTCAGGCAACAGTCCCGCCGACCTCAGTGGCCTCGGGCTCGAGGACGGACTCGGCACGATGCAGGCCGACGGCTATCTCGGCCAGGTCAACCAGTTCAGGGACTTTGAGTTCAATCGGATTCTCTCGGCTCTGATCGATTTGGAAACCATCGTCCGCGGAACCGCCGGTACAGCGGGACGGCGGGATGTCGTGTGGATCGGTGAGGATCTGTTCATCAAACCTGGGATCGACAGCTACGGCGAGTTTTTTGAGGTCTTTCAGGAATTTTCCTCCAAGGTCAACATCGACCAGCCGGAGATCTGGGCGGGAGAGAAGGAACTTGCACAGCAGTTCGAGGCGATTGCCCAGATGTGCCAGGGGATGGGCGCCACGGTCCACGTTTTGGACGCATCAGACCGAGACCGTTACGCCCAGGAGGATTCCATCAACCGCAACCCGACCAGTGGGTTCAGCCGGTTTGCACCCGGCGACAACCGCAATATGACCTTCCGGCAGAATGGCGCCCAGGCTCAGAATCTTGTCGAGGGGGGACGATTCCTTGCATCGGCCACCGGAGGCACGTCCCTTTCGGGTTCCAGGGACGTCGACGAGTTTTTCGACCTCCTGGGTGCGATCATCGGTGGTACCTACTGGCTGGGCTACAACCCTCCCGCAGGTCTGGACGGAAAACTGCACGACGTGGCTATCGGCGTCAAACGAAAAGGGCTCGTGATCCATTCAGCCGACAGGGTCCCGGCTGAAACCGTGCACCATCGACTTGCGGACCTGGCTGCGGCGGAGATGCTGTTGCCCCAGGGTGAAAACCCTCTTGGCTTCGAGGTTCAGGCCGGGAGCAGCGAAACCCGAGATGACGGCCGGGTTGTGCAGACTTTTCGATTGATCCTGCCGACCGGGAGCATCAGATTCGCCGAGGCCGGAGGCCAGCGAACTGCACAACTGGCAGTGGCGGTAGTCATGAAAGAAACAGACGGCCAGGTCAAGCCTCCCTCGGTTTTTCAATTACCGGTATCCGTTCCGGCCCAGAGGTTCAAGGAGGGGAGCAAGATTGCTTCGTCTTTTCGACTCCTTGTCGACGAGAGCCTCCAGAAGGTCTCGGTCGCTCTCAGGGATGAGCTTTCCGGGATCTCGGGGTGTCAGAGCCTGAGCATTGCGGGGCCCTGAGGGCGGCGGGTGGCTGAAGGCTCAAGCAACCTGGCAGGGCACTCAGGATGTTTCGACGTAGTGCCATTTCAATGGCAATGCCGCTGATGGCATGCGCGTGTGATAGGAGTTTGCTCAAGGCCCACGCAACCACCCTCGGAAAGCGCGAGGCTAGTTTCCAGTTTCCAGTTTCCAGTTTCTCCCCCCTGTTGAGGTTCTGCTTGGCTTTTCGGAGCTGAATGGGAATCGGCCGAAAATTGCTCTC
>JBDLIO010000489.1:0-3244 GCA_039714865.1 Acidobacteriota bacterium
GAAGGCCCGCACCGGGCTGTTGACCCCGCCCGGCAGGACCGCGCGCGCGCGTCGCATCAGACGTCGTGACCGCGTGGTACGCATCGCGGCTCCTGGCTCCCCCTGAGCCGGGCTATCCGGCGTCGACGCTCGGCAACGCCGTGTCGCGCCCCTCGGGCTCTTCCTCTCGCTCCGCAAGGTCGTACATCATCAGCTGGGTTCCGGGGCCGTTCGACACTCCCCCATCATGGGCCTTGAGGTAGAAGATCGTGTTCTCTTTTCCGGTCTCCAGACTGGAATAGTCTCCGGCATCGACGGGGATGGTGACGATTCGCTGGGCGATGTCGTCGAAGTCGATGATCACCGGATCTACGGTCTTTTCGTCGTCCTTCGTTTCCTCATCTTCGTCCCCGTCCTCGTCGTCGTCACCCTCCTCGATTTCCTCCTCGTCACTTTCCTTCGCGAGCGGAGAGACTACGCCTTTCTGCAGGGTGACGAGGTAGAGGTTGCGCGTCATCTCCATGTCGGCGTTGGACATGGCGAACCACTGCCGGACCGGTCCAGCGTCGGTCGAGCCGAAGAAGTAGAGGTATTTCCCGCTCTTGTCGAAGGCGGGGTCGCCGACATCACTGAGCCCGTCGGCGATGGCGAACACCTTCTTCCGGTCGAGCGAATAGAGGTAGACCTGCTCCGTATTGGAGATATTGTTCGTTGTATAGGCAATCCAACTCGAGTCGGGCGACCAGGTCGGGCCGATGCCACCGAAGGCGCCGGGATTGTAGATCGGTTCTTGGTCGACAAGGGTCGTCTCGCCCGAAGCGAGATCCATGACGTACAGATGACGGCCGTTGTCCTCGAAGGCGATCTTCTCCGAATCGGGCGACCATTGCAGATCGTTGTAAAAACCCGTTCCGTCGAGGCCGTACGTCACCACCTCACCCTTGCCGTCTTGGGGCGCCACGTGCAATTCGTATTCGCCAGAGGCATCCGAGAAATACGCAATGCTCTTGCCGTCAGGCGACCATGCCGGGCTCCGTTCGTCGGCGTCGGTCGTCAGGGTCAGATTCCTCGGATCGCCTTTCTCGGCGGGCACAGTGATGATCTCGCCGCGCACCTCGAACACTGCGCGCGATCCCGAAGGTGAGATATCGGTGTTCCGTATGAAATCGGCGCCTTTGACGTACCGCGGGCGGATCTCCTGAAGGTCTGCCGCGACGCCGATCTTCAGGTCAGTGGTGCGGCCGGTCGCCAGGTCATAGGTATGGAGGGTACCCGCCTGCTCGAAGACGATCCTCTCGTCGCCGAAGGACGCATCGACGATCGGGAAATCCGTGTAATGGGTCAGCTGTTCGATTGCCTTACTCGAAATATCAAAAGCAAAGAGGTTGAACTCCCCGTTCCGGTCCGAGAGGAAGGTGACCGTGTCGCCGATCCACATGGGATCGGTGTCGTTGCTGCGTCCTTGAGGCTGCTGGATCTTCTCGGTGCCGTGATCAGAGAATGTGTAGAGCCAGATCGTCGTCACAGTGCCGCCGCGGTAGTTCTTCCAGACCCGGAACCTCTCGCCCAGAGGCGTGTAGGCCAGTCGTGTCCCGTCGGGAGAGTAGGAAGCCTTGACCGCGTTGGGCAGGGCAAGCTGTGAGGGGAAACCGCCGTCCACGGGAACGGTAAAAAGCTGGCTGTAGCGGTTTGTGAAAGTGTTTCGCCCGGAACGGAAGAGCACCGCGGCCCCGTCCGGCGTGAAGGAACACACCGAGTCCGGATAGGGGTGCCACGTCAGCCGGACCGGGATACCGCCTTCGACCGCCACGATGTAGACGTCTCTGTTGCCGTCATACTCGGCGTTGAAGGCGATCCACTGACCATCGGGCGAGAAGACAGGATCGGACTCGACACCCTGGTCGGAAGTGATTCGGCGGGGAGAGCTGCCGTCCACCTCGGCCACCCAGAGATCGTTGGCGTAGACGAAGGCCAGGTGGTTGCCACTGATGGCCGGTTGCGTCAAAAACCTCGTATCGTTGATATCAATGGCGCGGGCATTCTGGGGCAAAAGCAGGCCGAATACGAGCACGAGAACCAGGGCGAGTCCATTTTTGGGCATCTGTTCCTCCGACGGAGTCCGAATGAAAGGCTTAAAAGATGTCAACATGTACCGATCATTCTACGACGACCACCTCATGATGTTGCGCCTTGGAGGGGCCGGGGCATTCGAAGGTCCCGTCGAAGAGGGATCCAGAAAGATGGCCGCCCCGAGCGGGGCAGCCAATCATATCTCCGACTCAGTCGCCGAGCGTGCCGTCACTCCCCTTTGGCCGGAGAATAACTGAGGTCCGGGCGATGCACGACGACGAAGTTCTTGGTTTCTTCAACCGCATTGTCGATCGTCTCGCCGATATTGGCGCTTTCGGTCCGGCCCATGGCTTCTTCGGCGACTTCCCACAGACCCGGTTTCTTCTCCTTGAAGTCCGCCCAACTGTCGTGCGGGATAGCGAGCATCATCGAAGGGCCCGAACCGCCGCTGACGGTCCAACCCCAGGCGTACTGATAATCAAGCTCTTTCTCGCCGATCATCTCACCGATTTTCTTGACCGCATTGTAAAAATCCTTGACCGAACCGCGCTTCAGGGAAAACTCGGTGATCTCGACCATCTTCGGAGTCTCGCCGTCTTCCGGCCAGCGTGAGATCTCCAGATCCCACTCGTGGATCGTTGTCTGTGACCATTTAGTGTGCGGATCCAACTCGTTGATGACATGATTTCGATCGTTGTCCACTTCAGCCTTTTGGTCAAAATCCGCCCATGTGTGGCCAGCTGTTCGTATCGAATAGGACCCAGTTCCTTTGCCCGTCACCTGCTCCCAGGTCTCCCAGGTCCACGGGTCACCCGCCGCTTCGTGCATGGACCAGTGGTCCTTGAGGGCCTGCTCGAATTCCAGTGCCTGCCCAGGCTGCACCCACACCTGGTGGGACATCGCCAGGAACTCCGGCCTGTCCCCTTCTCCGTGGGGTCACGATCTCTTTAACCAATGGGTGCTCCGGCGCCAGCACAGCAAGCGCTGTTGTGTGTGACAACAACCTGCCGGGGGCTGAAGGTTCAGGATTTCGTGTGTGTGACAGGAGGAAAGTGTGAGTACAAAACCGAAAATCACAGGTTCGCGTAAGAGCAAACGCGTCAACGTTGCCATGACACCGCAGCTGTATGCCAACCTGCGGTACCTGGCGGGTAACGATACATCTGTCGCTGAGGAGATTCGCACGGCTATTCGC
>JBDLIO010000490.1:0-3242 GCA_039714865.1 Acidobacteriota bacterium
CTTCGTCCTGGTTCGTCAGCCGAGACTGCCGGCCTCGCGTGTCTTTTTCAATCTGTGTGCGTTGTTTCTGCTGTTTTTGGTGTGTCGTCTGCGTCCTGCGTCCTACTCCTGGGTGGACTCACTGGTCTTGACCACCGGGACGATCGCCCTGCTGTTGCTTCCGACGGTCTTTCTCCATTTCTTCATGATCTTCCCACGGCCGATATGGGAGTGGCGAAGGGACTTTCTGGCGGATACGGTTGGATGGATCGCCCACTACAGCCGGCAATTGCTGCCCCTGTATGCCATTCCGCCCCTGGTTTACGGGGTGACAGTCTTCTGGGCCAGGAGGCAGGGGGGTGAGCTGCCGCTGATCTCGGGCGCGCCGATGACCAACTGGTGGGTCATGGTCGGATTCATGGCCCTGGGCCTGGGCGCACTGGGCATCAGTGCCGCAAAACTGCCGAAAACCCGGGAGCGCCGTGGGGCCGGAATCGTCTTTATCGGTTCGCTCTTCGGAGTCGTGCCGTTCATTGTGCTCGCCGTTGGATTCCCCTCTTTCCTTCATACCGAGCGTTTTCTTTTTTACGGGGTGGTTCCGCTGATCCTGGTGCCTCTGACCTTCGCCTACGCCATCATCCGCTTCCAGTTGCTCAATATCAGAGTCATTCTCCGGAAAAGCGTTTTTTACACGGTGACGACGGCGCTGGTCACCGCGGTTTATGCCCTGGCCATCGCGTTCGCGAACCATCTGTTCCGGGGTACCGCGGTTGCGGACTCCGCCTATTTTCCGGTGTTTTTCGCACTGGCGATCGTATTGCTCTTCGAACCCATCCGTCAGCGTCTTCAGGGTCCGGTCGATCGGTTCTTCTTTGCCGAACGCCACCGGCTTCAGGGGGCGATGGTCGAGATGGGCGAGGCAATGACCGACGAGGTCGAGCTGGGCCCGGTCGTCGGCCAACTTGTCGAGCGCCTGCCTGAACTGCTGGGTCTTCGATTTGCCGCCCTGTACCTGGTGCAAGACGCGTCGCTCGAGCGCGTGGCGGGCCCCGAGGCTCTTCCTGAGAGGCTCCCGCGGCTTGCGGTTCTTCACCGTCACCTCAAACGGCACGGTTCGTTGCTCCGGCTGGAGGGCCTCGCGCCCTTGCGGCTGCTGTCCGAGCCGGTTGACCGGATGACGGAAGGGTTGGCGACTGCGGGCGTTGAGATGGTCGGATTGTTGGCGACGAGACGCCGGACGGTCGGCCTGATCCTGCTGTCCGGGACCTCCGGCCAGACGATTCTGGAGCAGGAAGAAGAAGACCTGCTTCGCAGCCTGTTCCACCAGGCCTCCCTGGTTCTCGAGACCAGCCTGCTCCTGGAGGACCGGACGCGGCAGGCAGAGCTGGAAAGGGAGCTGAAGATTGCCTCGACGATTCAGGCGGCCCTGTTGCCGAAGGATCTGTGCGTGGTTGAGGGATGGGAACGGGCGGCCGTGTGCCTGCCGGCGCAGGAAGTCGGTGGCGACTTCTTCACGGAGTTGCCGTGTCCGCATGCCGGTGGCGGGGCTCTGGCCTTCGGGGACGTTTCGGGCAAGTCGATCTCGGGAGCGCTGATGATGATGGCCTCACACGAAGTCCTCAACGCGATTGCACTGGGCAATCCAGACCCCGAGGATCTCTTTTGCCTGGCCAACAAACGACTGTACGGATTGAAGGACCGCAGCGGAGAACTCAAGGGTGGGCGGTTTGTGGCTTTGGGTTATTTGGGATTTCCACCGAACTCCGGCATGCTCCGCTACGCCCTGGCCGGGCAGCCGCCGCCGATGATCGTCAGACCCTCGGGACAGGTCGACGAGCTTCCACTGCCGGCTCATCGGGTGCCGCTGGGGGCCTTGAGTTTCGGAGGACACGACGTCTTGACGGCCGAATTGGAGCCGGGGGCCATGATCGTTGCCTATTCCGATGGTGTCACCGAGGCCCAGGACCCGGCCGGCGAGATCTTCGGAGAACACCGTCTCAAGGCGATTCTCTCCGAGAGCAACGGCGCCTCGTCCGACGAGCTTCTGCAACGAATCGTCGATGCCCTCCAGCGGTTCACCGAGGGAACGACGCCTTATGACGACGTGACGTTGGTGGTTGCCCGGAGGGCATAGGAGCAACGAGTTTTATGTAGGCGCGTCCTTCAGGGCGCGCGAACCTTCGGTACCAGGCCGCCTCTCGATGCAGCCAACCTGATAGGCATGGGTCGGGCTAATCTCGCAGCGCTCTACAAAAGGGCACGAAGCCGTCGATCAATTCCTGCATTCTGCGAAGGGCCTCGTCATCGGTCAAACGGCCGTCGGTAATCGACCCGAAGATCCCGTCCAGGAAGACGCGGCGGCCGTAGAGGTGGGCGTGGCGGTACTGGAAGACCATTTCCAGCTGCTCGACCGCTCGCATGCCGCCCCACTTGCCGGCGGCCACGCCGACGAAGGCCGAGGGTTTTGCCACGAGGCTTTCGGGGAATCGCAGGCAGTCGATGAAGTACTTCAGGGCGCCGGGATAGGATCCGTTGTACTCGGGCACGACGGTCAGAATGCCGTCGGCCGCCAGGATTGCCTCCTGGATCTTCTCGAACGAAGCGGGTTTCTCGGCGTAGGCCGCAGGAGTGAACAACTCCGTCGGCAAGGCTTCGAGATCGACGGGGAATGTCTCTTCGCCGGCATCGGCCGCCATGGCCCGGAGGCTCTTCGCGACGATGGATGAGTTGTTGCCGGGCCGGTTCGAACCTGAAATGACGACGATCATGGGGCTGCCTCCATTGGGCTACTGGGTTGGTGGAACGATCGCGCCGAGGCCGCTGTCGAGACTCGGCACGGACTCTTCGAGCCGAGCCATGAGGCCGGACCGGTTATCGGCCAACGGCGCCGTGAAAAACGGTGATTTCACTCTCCAAGACCACTCCTCCCTGGTACTCCGCGACGACGGGGTTGGTGGACGGTTCGTCCGACGCAACCGCGAGGCCCTGAAGCAGGAGGAGAAGGGCTAAGAAAAGACCCACAAAAAACCCGCGACAGATACCTGATTTCATGGTGACAGTGTAACCGAGGGCTGACAGCTCCCGTTCGCGGGTTACAATGCGCGCCGGAGGTGCGTATGCGCACGGTGTTCCGTTCCGTTTCAGTTTTCTCCTTTGTTGTCTTGACCCTGGCTGGATTCGTTTCGGCCGAAGAGGTTCTGCATCACGATCTGACGGTCACCGTGGATCCGGTCACCCATCGTATCGACGTCGTTGACCTCATC
>JBDLIO010000491.1:0-3230 GCA_039714865.1 Acidobacteriota bacterium
GTCCAAACTCGAAGGCACGAATTTCTTCGAACTGGTCGATCCCGACGAGGTCACCGGTCACTTCCAGACCTTCCTGGCACAGGTCAAGGTGCAGGGCGAGGCGCCGGCGGTTGAGATGAGGATTCGGCATGCCAATGGAACATGGCGAATCCTGGCTGTCAGCAGCAACAACCTGCTGGCCTCCCCATCGGTCGCCGGCATCATCATGAACTGTCATGACGTGACCGAACGCCGGGAGTGGATGGCCAAGGTCGAGGCTGCCCGGAAGCGTGCGGTCGAGGCCAGTCGGGCCAAGAGCGAGTTTGTCGCCAATGTCAGTCACGAGATCCGAAATCCCCTCAACGGTGTCATCGGGATGGCCTCGATGCTGCTGGAAAGCGATTTGAAACTCGAGCAACGCGATTGCGCCAACACCATCCGCGTCAGTGCGGACACTCTGTTGACGATCATTGAGGACATTCTCGATCTGTCGAAAATCGAGTCGGGCAAGCTGAAGGTCGTCAACGAGGCTTTTTCGCTGACGGAGAGCATTGAGGGGTGCCTGGACATGGTGGCGCCGACCGCGGCCGAAAAGGGCCTGGAGCTGGCCTACCTGATCGACGGCTCACTGGTCGATTCCCTCAAGGGGGCCGGCGCCAGGGTGCGGCAGGTGCTTCTCAACCTTCTCAGCAACGCGGTGAAGTTCACCGAAAGCGGCGAGGTGTTGGTCTCGGTTTCGGCCACTGCCGTCGAGACGGGTATGGAGGTCCACGTTTCGGTCCGGGACACCGGCATCGGAATCGATCCCGAAGGTTCGGAAAGGCTCTTCAAGCCCTTCATCCAGGCGGATGCTTCGACCACCAGGCGTTATGGTGGAAGCGGGTTGGGTCTGGCAATATCGAGGCGTCTGTGTGAGTTGATGGGCGGACGGATCTGGGTCGCTTCGAAGCCGGGCAAGGGTTCGACCTTCAGCTTCACATTTCTCGCAGAAGCGGCCGGGGGCCACGATGAGATGGGAACAACCCGATCCCCGTTGGCCGGGATGCGAGTCGTCGTCGTTCACCAGAACCGGATGATGAGGGATGTTCTGACCCGATACGCCCTTGACCTGGAGTTGCACGTTGATGCCCTCACCTCGATCTCCGAGGCATTGGAACGAGTGGAAGGGTCCAGCGGTCAGGGCACAGGAGATGTCGACGCACTGATCGTTGACGAGGCGGCTTTCGGCGCCGCCAATCGGCGGGGGTTTGATGCCCTTCGGGAGTTGGAAGGCCGGATGCCCGTGATCGTCATGCGGTGGTCGGTTTCCCACAGTGGGGTTCGAGGCCTGTCGAGAAACAGGGCCCTTGTCCTCAACAAGCCGGTCAGGTCGACCCAACTCCGGGCCGTGCTCGAACGGGCGCTGGGCCTGGAAGGAGAAGGCATCCTGGGTTTCGACGAGACCCCGGCCGGTCTGGCTTCGGTTCCGCTGCCCCCTGACCTGAATATCCTCCTGGCCGAGGACGATGAAATCGGCCGGAAGGTTGCCCTGATGATGCTGGAGAGCCTCGGCTGTCGTGCCGACAGTGTCTCCAACGGCAGGGAGGCGGTTGAAGCAGTCCGGAAGGACGGCTGCGACGTGGTCTTGATGGACCTGCAAATGCCCGGCCTGGACGGACTCGAAGCGACTCGACGAATCCGCGGGATGACCCTGCAGGTCCAGCCGACGATTATCGCCATGACTGCCCGTGCTTCGGCCGAGGACAGGGAACTTTGCATGGCCGCCGGTATGAATGGGTACCTGACAAAACCGATTCGCAAGGAAACCCTCCATCGCACGCTTTTGGATCTTGCCCCTGCCACCGTTTCCGACGAACACCATGCCGGGGATGTTGGTGTCGATTCGGACCGGATGGCGGTATTGCTCCGGACAGGAGGGCAGGACCTGGTATCCGAGTTGATCGGTCTCTACCTGGATGAGATGCCGGATCGGCTGGATCTCCTGCGAGCGGCGATCAAGTCCGAAGATGCCGAGTCTCTCCGCTCGGTGGCCCACAAGATCAGGGGGAGCAGCTCGAATTTGGGGCTTCCCGATGTGGCGTCGGCTGGTGCTACTCTTGAAGATATTGGGAGGAGTGGGGATTTGAAACATGCGGACCGGTGTCTCAACTCCGTGGTCATCGCTTTTGAGTGTGCCAGACAGGGTCTGGAGGCTTTGACCGTAAATGCGGATCGTGGTGTAGAGGACTGAGGATTATTGATGGCTATGATTCTTGTAGTCGATGACGACGCAATGACGCTCAAATTGTTGGAACATACGTTGACCGCAGGGGGGCACGAAGTCGTCGCGACCGCCAACTCCCAAGAGGCCGCGCTCCTGGCTGCGGCTCACCAGGTTGACGCTGTCATTCTGGACGTGATCATGCCGGGTCGTTCGGGTTTCGAGGTGCTCGAGGACCTCCACGTCAACCCGGATACCAAGAAGCTCCCGGTTTTGATGCTTTCGTCTCTCGGTGAGGCTGAGGATCGGGTCAAGGGTCTCCGAGGCGGTGCGGACGAGTACATCGGCAAGCCGTTTGATCCTGAAGAATTGCTGTTGAGGCTCAATCGATTGATCGATGGGCGTTGGGCTGAGAAGCCCGAGTTCGAGGGGAACCTGGAGACGTTGCCGTTTTCCGAGGTCATCCAGAGTCTGGCACACAGCGCCACGCACGGTGTCCTGGAAGTGGGAAGAGAGGACCGAAGAGGGACTCTTACGGTGAACGGTGGTAATCCGACGGAAGCCACCTGGGGCAACCTGGAAGGTATCGAGGCTGTCCTGGCCATGATGGACGTCAAGTCCGGGACCTTCCGGTTCCACGAGCAGGCCCCCCGCGTTGCGACGGCAGCGGACGCAACGGAGATTGAAATCCAGAAAGTGATGTTCACGGCCGCCTGGCTGGTCGATGAACTCTCCCGGTGGCCCGAGGTCAGAAGTGATGCGCCTCTCTCAATCCGCCAGGGAGCCGAAAGCCCGGCCTCACCGGCGGAGTGGACTTCGATGCCTGTTGAGGCAGTGTTTGACGACATTCGATGCAACTCCGGAATTTCTCTTCAAGGCCTGGAAGCGACGGAACGATGGTCGCCGAAGAAGACAACGCTGGCGGTCCGGTTCCTGGTGCAGAGTGGATATGTCGACGTGGGCGTGGAGGATGGAGCGGGTGAGAACCTCTTCGGCCTGGGGGAGGAAACTTGTGCCTCGGCCGTGGACGCGGTGATCAAGGCCGTGGAGC
>JBDLIO010000492.1:0-3207 GCA_039714865.1 Acidobacteriota bacterium
TGATGAAGTGCCACCCCAGGAGGTTCGTCATACCTGGGTTTGCCTCGAAAAGGCCGTGGATGGTGGTAGGATCGGTTGGATGAGGAAAAGGAAATCACTATCCCTCGATTCCTTGCGTCGACTGCAGCCCCAGTGTATCGTGGCGGTAAGATCAAACTGCGAGTATTCGCAACTGATGAAGCCGGTTCGAACTGAGATTCAGCCGTAGTTCCACGGGGTGAAGGTTTTTGGCGGCGGGAAGAGTGGGGTCATCATGGAGTGTCCCAACTGCAATGAAGAAATAGACCACCGCTCGAAAAACTGTCGCCATTGCTCAGCTTCGTTGACCCTGGACGGTGCGGTTTCTGAGGTGCCGACCGAGTTTCAGCCCACTCGGACGGCCGCCACGGCACCCCGTCTCGGCTTCGAAGGCGCGCTCATCGCCGGCAAGTACCGAGTCCACGAGAGAATTGGCCGCGGTGGAATGGGAGTCGTGTACAAGGCCGAGGACACCCGGCTCAAACGTGAAGTGGCCCTCAAGTTCCTACCGCCGGACGTCGCCGATTCCGAGGACCACAGGGAGCGGTTCTTGGTCGAAGCGCGAGCCGCTGCAGCGCTCTCGCACCCGAACATCTGCGTTATCCACGAGGTTGGAGAGTCTGAAAAAGGACCCTTCATCGCCATGGAGTTCGTGAAAGGGGAGACGCTGAGGGCCAGGATAAAACCTCGGCCGGTCTCGACAGAGGAGGCTCTCGAGATCACGAAGCAGGCGGCTGCAGGGCTGGGCGAGGCCCACCGAAAGGGCATCATCCACCGCGACATCAAGAGCGCGAACATCATGGTCACCGCCTCGGGCCAGGTCAAGATCATGGACTTCGGACTGGCCAAGCTCGAGGGAGGTTCACCGTTGACGGGGAGCCATTCGATTCTGGGCACAGTCGCCTACATGTCTCCGGAGCAAGCCCGGGGCGAACGTGTGGACACCCGTACCGACCTCTGGTCTCTCGGCATTGTTCTGTACGAGCTGCTCACGGGGGAACTGCCGTTCAAGGGAGAACGCGACCTCTCCATCCTCCAATCGATCATCCATGAAGACCCCGCGCCGATCGATGCGTGCGAGCCACCGGTACCTCTCGAGCTGCAACGGGTGGTGGCGCGGGCCCTGACGAAGAAACGCGGCAGACGTTACGGTTCGGCCGAGGAGCTGCTGAAGGACCTAGGCGCCTACGAGGAGGTCGTTCGGGCCGAGGCAACCGGATCCGTCAGTATCAGTCTCTTGATCAAGCGGATGCGTCGGCCGATGGTCATTGTTCCAGCGGCCCTGGCCCTGATTGCGATTTGTGCCGGGGCGGTCATGCTGGTCAGGCACCGGGCAAAGATCCGCTGGGCCAAGGGCGAGGCGATACCGGAGATCGCGAGGATGATCGAGGCCAACGACGCCTGGCGAAACCTGGTGCCGCCCTACAGGCTCGCCGGGCAAGTCGAAACGATCATCCCGGAAGATGCTGAACTGGCCGATCTTTTTTCAGCCTGCTCCCGGCGCATGGACATCACGACCGAGCCGCCCGGGGCCCGGGTCTCCATGAAGGAGTACGGCAGTCCCGACTCCGAATGGTCGATTCTCGGGGTCTCGCCCCTGGAAAAGGTGCGGGTACCGATCGGGATCTTCCGCTGGAAAATCGAGAAGGAGGGCTTCGACACCGTCTTTGCGGCGGCGGCCAGTTGGAAGATGGGTGGCGAGAACGACATGCTTGGCGCCTTTCACCTGGAGCGAACGCTCGATGCAGAAGGAAATCGGCCTTCGGGAATGGTTCGGGTGCAGGCCACCCAGACCAAAGTTGGTGTTCTCGGCGACTTCTTCATTGGGCGCCACGAGGTCACTAACCGGGAGTTCCGGGCATTTGTGGATGCCGGAGGGTATCGAAACCGGGACTACTGGAAGCACCCGATCGCGAAAGACGGTCAGGAACTTTCCTGGGAGGAGGCGCACAAACAGTTTGTGGACCAGTCCGGCTTGCCCGGTCCTGCGACCTGGATGGGGGGAGACTTTCCGACCGGTCGGGAGGAGCACCCGGTGTCCGGCGTGAGCTGGTACGAAGCTGCTGCCTATGCCGAGTTCACCGGCATGAGCCTGCCGACCAACGCCCACTGGGACGTTGCCCGCGGCGGCTCCACGCCGATGATCCGGTGGCCCCAGCTCGGTGGGTTCGCAGTCTTGCAGCCGTTCAGTAACTTCGCTGATTCCGGAGCCGTTCCAGTGGGCAGCCTCCAGGGCTACACGGCGTACGGCGCCCATGACATGGCAGGCAATGTGCGTGAGTGGTGCTTCAACGAAGCCCCCGGTGGGCGGGTGATTCGCGGCGGCGCATTCGGCGACAACACCTACTTCTTCAACAAACCCCAGGCGATACCGGCCCTCGATCGTTCCCCACGGAATGGAATACGGCTCGCCTCCTACCCTGATCCCTCGGCAATCCCGGACACCACGACGGCATTTCAGGAACTGTGGCCCGGATTCGATCCGCGGAGCCAGGAGCCGGTGTCCGATGAGGTCTTCCAGATCTATCGGCAGCAGTTCTATTACGACCAAACACCCCTCGAAGCCCGGGTCGAGGCCCGAACGGAGAACTCCGCCGGCTGGTTACGGGAGAAGGTCTCGTTCGACGCGGCCTACGGCGGCGAACGGGTCCTGGCTCATTTGTTTTTGCCCGCGAACGCGTCGCCGCCGTACCAGACGGTCATCTACTTTCCCGGTTCTGCCGTCCGAATGACGCCTTCGAGCGAGGACATTGAAAGCTATTACGAGTTCACCATGTTCCTTTCCTTTCTGGTGCGGGAAGGCCGGGCCGTACTCTTTCCGGTGTACCAGGGAACCTTCGAGCGGTCAGGCCCAACGATCGCAACCCAGGCGCAGGCCGGACCGGGCTACGCCAACATCGAGTACCGGACCCAGCTGATCAAAGACTTCAGGCGCAGCATCGACTATCTGGAAACGAGGCCGGACATCGACAACCACAGGCTCGCCTACTACGGGATGAGTTGGGGTGGCCTGCTCGGCAACATCATCCTGGCGGTGGAGGAGCGCCTGCGCGCCGGCGTGCTGCTGGCAGGTGGGCTCACCGGGAAAGGAAGATCTGAGGTCCGGGACACGACCTACGTGACCCACGTGAGGACACCGACCCTGATGCTGAACGGAAAGTACGACAGTATCTTGCCTCCCGGCTCATC
>JBDLIO010000493.1:0-3199 GCA_039714865.1 Acidobacteriota bacterium
AATTCGACGAGAGAGGTCAGCTCACAGCAACTGACGGGTCGCTTCATCCGGCCTATCAAGGTCGACCCTTACCAGGGCTTGTTCGGGACCGTCGTGCGCTGCGGAGAGCATCCAGGTTCGGCCCAGCTTTTCCCGCCATTGGCCCGTCAGGCTGGCGGACTCGTGCACATGTCCGTGGAAGGTGACCAGGGGTTGTCGGGCCTCGATGAACCGCCGAATGGCGATGCTGCCGATGTGGACATCGAGTGGCACATGATCGATTGAACGGCCGTCGAGGGCAGCGCGGTCGAGGTCGGTCTGATATGGCGGTGAGTGAAAGAGCCATGCCGAGTCGGCCAAGTCTTCAGCTCCAGCCAGCATTTCCAGATCGGTGGCAATCGTGCCGAATCGGACGTCGTCGGATTTCACCGGCACTGTCCGGCGGCCTTGCTCCGGTGACAGGCTCCCGGGGTCGACATAGCGGGAGACGTCGTAGCGTTCCCAGTCCTTGAGCAAAAACGGTGTCGGCGGCACGTTGCCGTAACCGAAGACCGAATGATCTGCGATGCGGTCCTGCCGGTTGTGGATCTTTCGCCACAGGCCGAGTTTTTCACCGTGCTCGAAGTCGGCGAAATCCGCTGCGGCATCATCGTTCCCGGGAATGAGAAATAGTGTGGGGAAGTCGGACCCGAGTTTTTGTTGCAGATCGAGGACTTCGGGCTCGATCGTCGCTTGAATGAATTCCTGTGCGTTGATTCCGGGCAGGAGATCGCCTCCCAGGAAGATTGCCTTCGGGCGCTCCAAAGCCGCAGCATCCCACAGAGAACGATAGCGACGTTTTGAACCGTGCAAGTCGGAAACGAAGAAACAGGGACAACTCATCGGTCAACCCACGATACGACGCTCAGCGTCCAGCGTCCAGCGTCCAACGCTCAATGCCGAAAGAGGAGGTGCAGGAACCAAATAGTGCCGTATAGACGATCTCAGAAGCACAATAATCTCGCAAAGAACGCAAAGCACGCAAAGGAGAACAAATGAAATTTTCCCCTGTGTTTCCTCGGTGTTCTTTGCGTTCTTTGCGAGAGAATGTCGTCTTTCCGTCGCGTTCGGCTAGGATGAGCCATGCAACGTTCAGCTGGAGTTTTGCTGCATCCGACGTCTCTGCCGTCCAGGCACGGCATTGGCGATATCGGGCCCGGGGCCCACGACTACGTCCGGTGGCTGGCCGAGGCAGGTGCTACATGGTGGCAGATCCTGCCCTTGTGTCCGCCCGGACCTGGGTTTTCCCCATATTCGGCGGTCTCGACCTTTGCCGGCAGTCCGTGGTTGTTGTCGCCTGAGGCCCTGGTCGAGGAGGATTTGCTCGGTGTTGCGGATATCGATTCTCCGCCGGATTTCCCTGAAGGGCCTTTGAATGTCGAGGCTGCGCAGGCGTGGAAGAGCCGATTGCTGAGGCTGAGCTGGCGGCGTTTTCGAAATTCTGCCGACCGTCGGCTGAACGAGGCGTTCGAGACCTTCAAGGAGCAGGATGGTTGGTGGCTCTCAGACTTCGGGCTCTATGCCGCGCTCAAGGACCATCACCAGGGAAAAGGCTGGCTGGACTGGTCTCCGGCGCTGGTCCGCAGGGAATCGGAGGTACTGCAGGAGGCCGGGAAGGCCTTGAAAGACGAAATCGCATACCACCAGTTCTGCCAGTTCCTCTTTTTCAGGCAGTGGTCGCGCCTCAAGGCGGTGGCCCAAGAGCATGGCGTATCCATCTTGGGGGATGTGCCGATCTTCGTCGCTCTGGATTCCGCCGATGTCTGGGCCCACCCCGAGCTCTTTCTGCTCGATGAGAACAGGCGGCCGACGGTGGTCGCCGGAGTGCCACCCGACTATTTCAGTGAGACCGGCCAACTCTGGGGCAACCCATTGTATGACTGGGAGCGCCACGCCGAGGACGAATACGCCTGGTGGATTGCACGGACCCTTCATGCCCTTGACCTGGTTGACGCCGTTCGCCTCGATCATTTCCGCGGTTTTGCGGCATTCTGGGAGGTTCCGGCCTCAGAGACCACCGCGGTCAACGGCCGCTGGGTTCCCGGTCCGGGGAGGGCGCTTTTCGACGCACTGCAGGGGGCGATCGGTTCGTTGCCGATGGTTGCCGAGGATCTCGGTGAGATCACACCGGAGGTACTGGAACTTCGACGGAACCTCGGGCTGCCGGGTATGGCGGTCCTGCAATTTGCCTTCGGGCCCGAGCCGCGGTCTGACTTTTTGCCCTACCGGCTGCAAAGGGACATGGTGATATACACCGGAACCCACGACAACAATACGACCGTCGGGTGGTACGCCGAAGACGCGACTGATGAAGAGCGGGATCTCGTCAGGCGCTATACAGCTTCGGATGGATCCGACATCGATTGGCAGCTCATCCGTCTGGCAATGGCATCGGTGGCCGACGTCGCGATCATTCCTCACCAGGACCTGGTCGGGCTCGGCGCTGAAAGTCGAATGAACACACCAAGCGTGGCCGAGGGAAATTGGACCTTTCGGCTGTCCCGGCCGATGCTGGATCCGGCCATCGCCGACCGTTTCAAGAATCTGGTCGAGACCTTCGGGCGCAAAGGATGACCTCTCCCGACCGGCTGCTACCGCTGAGACCGGATCAACTGGCCCCGGAGATTCTCCGCCTGGCACAGGCCGAGGCGCCGCAGGCCCAGTTCTTTCAGTGCCTTTGCGAAGCTCTGGCATCGACGGTTCGCAGCGGCACGGTCAACCTCTGGGTGATCGAGGGATCTGTGTGGCTGGATCTCCGATGGGATCGCGCCGGCGGTTTTTCGGCCCGCAGATGCCCGGCGCCGAAGACTGCTACGGTCGAAAACCTGTGTCCCCTGGCGGGTTGGGAGCCCGAGGGATGGGATCACGACGTTTTGACCGTGCGGGCTACTCAGGATGAGGGGCCATTGAGTGTCACGGTCCTGGGGCTTGTGGCCGGGGATCGAAAGGCCGGATGGCTGGCCTTCCCGGGGTCCGATCCTGCCTATCTGGTCAAGCGGGAAGCCGAGGAATTCTTGCGGGTCTCGGAGACGCTGGCCATCGCACTGGAACAGCAGCGTCTCCTGGCCGCCATCAGGGAGCGCGTCAAGGAGCTGACCTGCACCTACGGGCTCTCCGGTCTGACGGACGGCCCTGACACGCTTGAAGAACTGTTGGTGAGGGCTGCAGAACTGATTCCGCC
>JBDLIO010000494.1:0-3196 GCA_039714865.1 Acidobacteriota bacterium
CCCGCTCCTCGAAGATGGGGGAGCATCGACTTCGTCCCGGCGCCTCGAATCCGGGCCAATGGCGCTCGCAACGGGCGGTATCGGGGGTTTCCGGCCGGGCCCCTAGGAATCGACCGAGGTCAGTCCTTCGCGGATGGCGAATTTGGTGAGCTCGGCGACGCTGCCCAGGTCGAGTTTTCTCATGATGTGTTGGCGGTGTGTGTTGACCGTCTGCACGCTGATATGGAGCATGTTGGAAATTTTCCTGGCGCTATTCCCTTCAGCTAGGAGTTGGAGGACCTCTCGTTCCCTTCCTGAAAGGGACTTTGCCCTGGGTTTGGCTTCGTCTTCAGGGCGGCGGGCCACATCCTCGACCAGGATGCCCGTGATCTCCGGGCTCAAGTACGACTGGCCTGCCATGACGACACGGATGGCTCGGATGAGCTCTTCGAACGCGCAGTCCTTGACCAGGTAACCGGAAGCTCCGGCTTTCAAGGCTTCGACGACGAAGAGGCGGTTGCAATGAATCGACAACGCGATGACCCGGATATCCGGCATCCTTTCCAGGATTTTCCTCGTTGCGTCAACTCCGTTGAGCCCGGGCATGCCCATGTCCATGACCACGATGTCGGGCTCCAACTCCAGGGCGAGTTTGTGTGCCGTCCGGCCGTTGTCGGCCTCCGCGACAACGACGATGTCCTTTTCGGTTTCGAACAGGGCGCGAAGGCCTTCCCGGACAACCTGATGGTCATCGACGAGAAGAACCCGAATCATCCGGTTATCGCTATTCACCATCGGTAGTATCCCCCGGTTCGAGCGGTGCGACAAGCGTTGCGGCGGTGCCCTGAAAGGGTTTTGATCTCAGGCTCAGCCATCCGTCAATCAAGGCCATGCGTTCTCGGACGCTGAACAGGCCGAACCTGCCCTCCGGGCCCGGTTGAGGGCCGACCAGGGCCGGGTCGAAGCCCCTGCCCTGGTCCGTGACGATGATTTCGATCGTTCCGTTCACCCTGCGGATGCACACCGTTGCCTCTTCCGAGTCCGAGTGTTTGACGATGTTGATCAACAGTTCGCGGGTGGCCTGATACAGGGTGTTTCTGGTGTGGTCGGACAGCGGTTTGGGTTGACCGTCATCGGTCAATCCGATCACGAGTTCATGGTCCGACGTCATCTCATCCGCCAGCCACTCCAGTGCGCCCACAAGCCCTACCTCGTTGAGGGTGAAGGGGCACAGTTCGAAGGTCATGGTCTGGACCTTTCGAATGGTGTCCTTGACCAACTCCCTGAGCCGATCGATACGAAGGTGTTGGTCAGGTTCTTCGGCTTCCCGCCGGAGTACGCCCAGCTGAATGCGGACGACCGCCAGACTCTGGCCGATGTGGTCGTGGATCTCGCACGCGAGCCTCCGACGTTCACGTTCCTCGGCGATCGAGAGGTCCGAGGCCAGTTTCATGATCTGGTTTTTGGATTGCACCAGCTGCAGGGTCCTGGCGGACACGGTGGTTCCCAGCTCTTTGTTCCAGCGTGCCAGAATGACGAGCACGGTGACGGAACCCGAGATCAGGACCACGACAATCAGCCCGCCGAGCAGTGCAAGGTCCCAGGAGAGTGGCGTCACGAGGCTCTTGACGGCCTTGACGTCCTCCACGACGACGACGGTCCACCGTTGGTCGCAGATTCTGATGGGGTGGGACCATCCCAGCTTGGCGCATCCGTCCTGGGAAATATACTCGACACGGGTGGAGATTCCTTCCTCAGCCTTGGTCAACAAGTCCCCGGCCATGGGGTGGAACCGTCCAATCGCCTGAACAGGTGTTCCGGTTTCGACCTCGGGATGAAACAAGACCGTGCCCTGATCGTCCATCACCCAAGCGGTTTGTTCGAGAAAATCCGACGTCGCAAAGTGTGCGATGAGTTCAGAGACCAGGGTTGTGCAAACTACGACCCCGCCGAATTCCCCATCTTCGGCCAAAAACGGTTTTGAGACGACGATCCCTTTTTGTCCGGCATCTGCACCCTTGAAGGTGATCAGCTCGAAGCCTGCCGTCGACCGCGGTGCCGCCTTTGCCTTCTTGAAGTAGTCTCTGAACGAGAAATCGACGCCGATAAGGTGATGCGCTTGAATGTTGACTCTCGCGATTCCTTCAGAGTCGAGAAGGGCGATATCGTTGACATGGAGCTTTTCCAGATGGCGGAAGGAGTCCTCGGCGAGGGTTTCGAATCGATCGAAGTCGAGCGATTTTGCGGCCTCGCTGACCGCCAGGTGCTCGAGCTCTCTGACCAGCAGCTCGAGAGTCTGCTCGATACCAAAGGCGGTCTGCCTCGCCAGACCGCTCTGGTGCTGCGAGAAGAGGTCCTTTGCCAGCCGCAGGTTCTGGCGGTATGTGTGGGTGAGCGACACCCCGAGCAGGAAGATCACGAGGGCTGATCCGCCGGCAATCACCCACAACGGCCGTCGATCCTTTCCTGCCATCTGCTCATCTTGCCATAATGTTCTGACGCTGCCCAGGTGTTGGAACCCCGGGGCTCGAAGGCAGTCAGCATTTGACGGGTCCGTTTTCATTGATTGACTGATACCGTGGAGGCCGGCGCAGGAATATGATTGAGCCCCGGGCAACGATCTCGGGTGGGGGGGCATTAGCTGAGATGGAGACCGTGACGCGAAACAGCCTCAGTTCGGCCCGTTCGGGTCGGCGGTCTGTTCGCTGCATGAGCCGGCGCCGGAACCCCGGCGACGTCAGGCGTGCTGTCGAATCCGTCCTCAGGGGAGGCCTGCTCCTCCTCCCGGCATTCCTCGTGTTTTCGCAGGCGGCGCGGGTGTCGGCCGGTGAATGCGGCATGGGAAACGATTGTCCCGTTGCCGACGCTTTGACCATCAACCCGGGTACCTTGAGCCCGGGCCAATCAGGGGAGCTGACGGCCATTGCCCACGATCCGGATGGGGCGATCACGCGCTACGAGTTCTCGGCATCGGGCGGCCAGTTTCCCAACGGTGAGACCTTTGACACGATCTACACCGGCGACACGTCGGCGACCATCGCCTGGACGGCCCCATCGACCGAGGGCACCCATGACCTCACGGTCAGGGTATGGGACAACGGCGGATTCATGCAGAATCCGAGTTCGGGATCTCTCAGCACGCTGACCATTCAGGTCGAGGTGACGGCGTTGAACAGCGCACCGGTCATTGAGAGCCTGAGCGCCGAACAATCGGTGT
>JBDLIO010000495.1:0-3185 GCA_039714865.1 Acidobacteriota bacterium
TCGGTCGGCAATCTTTTTGTTTCGGTTCCGCCGGGTTGGTACACTGGTTCTCATGAACCTACCGCCGGATGTCAAGACGCTCGCTCAAAAGGCCCTGGAACCGCACCTCGAGCGCCAGCGCTTCACGGCTTTGACCATTCCTCGACTGGATCTGGGGCCCTTTCTGGTTGAGATTCTGAGCAAAGCCAACGACTTTGTGCCCTCGGAGGCCGGTTCTTTCTTGATGGACCGCCCGGGAGACCGGGTGGTCGGTGGTGAGGGACCGAACCTCTATTTTCTGGCGGCCTTCGGTCCGTCGGCCGATACCGTGCTGGGTCGTACGCTCCATTCGAGTGATGGGGTCGTCGGCCGGGTCTATCGGACCGGAGAGCCCTATTTGATGGTGAATCCTCCGGAAGACCGGCACTTCTGTGACCGATTCGACGCCGCCTCGGATTTCAAGACAACCGGTGTCGTCGCCGTTCCGATCAGGATTGAGCAAACGGTCTGCGGGGTGCTTGAATTGGTCAATCGGAAGAGCGGGACGTACACCTCGCAGGACATCGGCATCCTGGAGGTCTTCGGGGCCTACACTTCGGTCTTTCTCGAGAATCTTCTGGATGCGCGCAGAGCAGGTGAAATGGCCCGAAGGGATGACCTCAGCGGCCTGTACAACGATCGGTTCTTCCACCACCGACTGACCGAAGATCTCGTGCGAGCCGATGTCGCAGGGGCTGAAGTCGCGCTCCTCTTTCTGGATCTTGACAACTTCAAGGGCGTCAACGACACCTTGGGCCACCTGGCAGGGTCGCAGGTCTTGAAGGAGTTTGCGGTGGTGTTGTCTCAGGCGGTCGATGTGCCCGAGGCGACTCTGGCACGCTACGGTGGCGATGAATTCGTCGTCATCCTGCCGGGGTTCGATTCCGAGGCGGCGGCTGAGGTCGGAGAAAGGGTCTGCGAGGCGCTCCGAAAGGCGACCTTCCTTCGGGGGAGCTTCACCTGGGCCGAAGGGCCGGTCAGTCTCCGCTCGGTTTTGACCGTGTCCGTTGGTGTGGCGGTCTACCCCATGCACTTGCCGCGAACGGGATCGACCGATCTGAAAAAGAACCTCCTGATGCGGGCGGCCGACCTCGCGATGTACCGCGCCAAAGAAGAAGGCAAGGATCGTGTCGTCGTGGCGCCGGTTCTGTCACCCTGAGAGGACAATCAGAAGCTCCTGCCTGAATGCCAAATTGGCAGACTGAAACCAAGAAAAGGGTCGATGAGGGAACAGGAGCACAAATGAACCACAAAGACACGAAGCATACGAAGAAAAAACCATAATATTTCCTTTGCGTCTTTGTGGTTCAACTGTGTTCTCTTCATTCCGGTTCCGCAGAGTTGGGAATTTGGCACGTCCCTTGCTAAGTTCTTAAGGAATGCAGGGGCTCGATGCCCGCAGGAGGTTTTGATGAAGATTGGTTCGAACAATGTGCTTTCCCTCGCCGCCGTTGTGGTGGCTGCAGTTCTCTTTGGAATGATGCTCTCGGGCGGCCTGGACATGACCCAGACTGTCGGGGCCGATCGTTCCGACGGCAGCGTGCAGGAAACTCCGGCTGCGGTCAATTTCCTGGCCCCTGACTTTGTCGCTCTTTCCGACAGAGTCATTCCCTCGGTCGTGTCCGTGCGTGTGATCGATTTCCGGTCGGCCGGCGAACAGGTCCCGCAGGATCGTTTTCACTTCTTCTTCCGTCAGCAACCGGATCAGAACGATGAAGAGCCGATGCCGCGACGCTCGGAAGGCTCGGGTTTCTTCATCACAGCGACAGGCGAGATCATCACCAACAATCACGTCGTCGAGGACGCCGACAAGATTGAGGTCGAGTTGGTCGACGGCACGACCTTCGAGGCCGAGGTCGTTGGATCCGATCCGGCGACCGATCTGGCTCTGATCCGGGTCAAGAAGGGCAGTGGAAGTTTCCCCCATCTGCCATTGGGGGATTCCGGAACGCTGCGCGTTGGGGAGTGGGTGATGGCGGCAGGAAATCCGCTGAACATGGACCACACCATCACGGTCGGCGTCGTATCTGCCAAGGGCCGGGCGCTCGGCCTGTCGGACCGTTCCTTCGAAAACTACATTCAGACTGATGCCGCGATCAACTTCGGCAACTCAGGGGGGCCGTTGGTCAACCTCAGGGGTGAGGTCATCGGGATCAACGCCGCGATCAATGCCAGGGGCCAGAATCTCGGGTTTGCCATCCCGATCAACACGGCGGCCAGAATTGTTCCCCAACTGCGGGAACACGGCAGGGTCGTCCGGGGCTATCTCGGCGTCACGATCAATAACATCGACCAGAAGACCCAGGGTGCGTTTGGTCTCGACAGCCGCAAGGGCGCGTTCGTGGAATCGGTGACCGAGGGCTCGCCGGCGGAGGCCGCGGGATTGACCCACGGTGACGTGATCGTTGAGGTTGACGGCCTGGCGGTGGATGACACCCGGACGCTGATCGACACCGTGGCCGCACTGCCGCCGGGACACACCGTGAAGTTGCACGTGGTCCGAGACGGTCAACAGCAGGACTTCAAGGTCACCCTTGGGGAACGGGACGCGGATTCAGAGGCGTCTCCCGCCGATCAGGGCGGCACCGATGATGCGGATGCCGCCGCCGAGAGGGTTGGAGTGGCGGTGACGGCCGTGGATGACCGTGTCCGGCAGATGGCAGGCATCGATGAGGGAGTCACGGGCGTCTTGATCACGCACGTTCGACCTGATTCTCCTGCCGGTCTTGAAGGTCTTGTCCGGGGAGATATCATCCTCGAGGCCAACGGCCGGAACGTCAAAAGTCCCGAAGACCTTATGGATGAGGTGCGTGATGTCAAAGAGGGAGGCTATCTCCGCCTCTATGTCCTGCGTCCCCGGGCGGGGCGCTCCTTCTTTTCTATTCTGGAGTTGGGCGAGTAGTCTCCCCTGCTCGAAGTTATTCAAAGGGCGGGCCTCAGTGGCCCGCCCTTCTCATTTATCTGTGGCCCGATGCGCGCAGCGCATCTTTCTCAGAGGCTGGAGGGCAGAGGCCTGGGCACTTTCCAGATTGTCGTCAATCACCCGGCCTCTGCACTTCAGGCTCTGAGTGAGGCTCTTAGTTGGCGTTTCCGTCACCGATCGATGGCATCTCCTGGCCCGCCGGCGGGTCTGTGATCGGACCGAATTTCTGCTCATACAGCCTGAT
>JBDLIO010000496.1:0-3177 GCA_039714865.1 Acidobacteriota bacterium
GTAGCTCGAACCCGGACCCCACTCCGAAGGCGCGTAGAGCCGAGGACGGGTACCGTCGTTCACGGCCACGGCGTTCGAACCGCCCCAGAAAACGCTGCCGCCCTGAAGCACCGAAGCCAGGGCCTCAGAGGGGTTTGGGAAGCTTCCGGTGTCGATGATCGCCGTTTGGGAACCGTCCTCGGTTGAACGATCATAGATCGCGGGAAAACCATTGAGGCCCCAACTCCCGACCCCATCGTCAACAGACGCCGAACCAATGAAACCCAAACCGTGGCACAGCTCGTGAAGCACCACGCTCATCAGGTCGATTCGATTGAATGGCGTGCTGCCGTCGGTACCGAAGTACCACCGGTCATAATCCGAGTTGAAGGACGCCACGATGTCGAATTCTCCCCCGCCCAGGTCACGCCCGGCGATGGCGTCCGCCAGGGCGTCGGGGTACCAGGTGTTCGGGTCGGAGGGAAGACCTCGCCGAAAGAAGCGCGCTCCTGCGGCGCCGAGTACATCTTCCTCAAGCGGCGTCCAGTCCGCCTGGACACGGATCAGTACCGGCGACGTGATCCTCTGACTCCAGATGTCGACAGCAGCCTGGAAGGCGGTTTGCGCCTCGGCGGAGAACCCGTTATAGGTCACCTCAAAGGTCGCGGTGGCAACCTTGGCGCCGCCTACCCTCGCCGGCATGTAAACCGGCTCGCTCACACCCTTGTCACGGATCACGAGGGTGGGACCCGGCCGCTGTTCCAAATCCGCGGCCTCCGCCATCACCCCCACACTCATCAACGCCAAAAAGACAATCAGAACAGATTTTTGGCACGACATGAGTTCCTCCTATTCACCGTCCCCGATCCACTCGGCGAGGTCCCGCAGTTTCCCGGGGTCGAGGACGACGACGTGGTCACTGCCCGCAGAAAGAATCTGCGCCTCTTCAAGCTTCTTGAAGGTGCGGGACAGGACCTCCGGCGCCGTTCCGCACTGCGCGGCGACCAGGTGTTTCGGGGCGCCCAGCGGCACGGTCTCTCCGGCCGAGGGCAACAGACCGCCGGTTCTGGAAAAGAGATAGACCGCCAGGCGTTCCTCCACGCGGCGCTGCGTCAAGAGTTGCAGCTTGCCGGCCAGACGTCGGGTCCACATGGCCATCGAAGCCAACATCGCCAGGCCCAACTCCGGGCGAGTCTGCAGCAGGCTGATCAGTTTCTCGCGAGACAGTCTCCAGCAGCGGGATGGTTCCACGGCCTCCGCCGTCGCCGGATAGGTCCCGGCGCCGAAGAGGGCGGCCTCGGCAAAAGTCTGTCCGGGCTTGACCAGGTGAATCAACAGCTCACGGCCTTTTTCGGAGTAGCGCACAAGTTTCATCCTGCCTTCGAGCAGGGCGAAGATCGCGTCCCCCGGTTCGCCTTCGTGGAAGAGAACCTCGTTTTTCTTCAAGCGCACCCGGCTCCCGGCCTCGATCACCCGTGCCCGATCCCCTTCACTCAAGTGGGCCAACAGGGCTACGTCGGCGAAAATCTCCAAGTCCATGGTATTGATCATAACCGGCCCGGCAACGGTAGGTATTCCAACGGTGCCACGAAGAGAAAGACAATGAGGCACACGCGGTTCGCCACCGCTGAGAGCGACCGCAATCCACAGGGGCAGCCCCATTCCCGGTCCACCGTTCGCCGTCCTTGATCCGGGCGCTGTCCCGGACGCCGCCACGGACGCGGATTCGGTCGCGGTTTGCGGGTTTCGGACGCGGTTTACGGTTGCCGTCCCGGATTGTGTTCTCCAACCCCGGCCTTCGGGGTCGCGCAAGGCACGCCCCCGCTCTGTGTGTTTTCCTCAAGGGGAGGCAGTTCGATTCCAGGGGGGACCCGCCCCTTGAGAAAAACGACCTCGGCGGCCTACGGACATCGGCCGAGACTCGATTGCTGACGGTGTCGCCGAGCGTTCACGCCATCGCGTCCTATCGAACGCGATGAGCGTAGCGCCCAGTTTGAGAGTCTCCTATTGATAACGGCCTCTGCGGCGTGCCTCGGTCAGGCATTCTTCAGGGCGTCACCGTTCTCGCGAGGTCTGCCAGGTGAAGAAGGCCTGACCCGGCACGCGCCGTCCGGGAGGGGCGCTCCCAGCTGATAGCTACTCTTCAACCGGCGCAGTGCCTCCGATGTGTGAGTAGAGCGGCGAGTTCATTTCCTGGATGCGATAGTTGTACTCCTGCTCGGAGATGTCGTTATGCCAGTAGCCGGTCACACGGAAGCCACCTACGATGACGACCCACAGGCCTACTGCAACAACTACCGCGGTCACCGGCTTCATCCAGCGCTGCCACCCACCGAGGACCCGAGGAGCCCGGATATTGAGGCAGCCCTCGACCGGGCAGGACAGCACACAATCCTGGCAGCTGGTGCACTCGATCGACGAGACGCGGCCGAGCTGGTGCACCGGCAGCCGGGCCGGACATACCGCCGTGCAGGCCCGGCAGTCGGTGCAAAGGTCCGCGTCCCGACTGACCTTGAAGATCGCGAACCGCCCGAGCACGCCGACAAGGGCGCCGTAGGGGCACAGGTAGCGGCACCAAAGATCCCTGACGAAGACCGAGCCGACGACGAGGATACCGAGCACGACGATCGTCGTGGTACTCGGCGGTGCGAAGAAGGCCCACATCTTGGCGTCAACGACCTTGGCGTAGGGGCTCAGCAGGAACGCCTCGATCTCACGCGGCGACATGGCAAACCACACCGCCCAGCCGAAGAAACCGAAGAGCAGAAACTTGAGGCTTCGAAGGGGAATGTCCAACCACTTGGGAGGGGTCAGGCTTCGACCGACCAGGTGGATTCCCAACCGCCCAAGCCACTCCGACACCAGTCCCACGGGGCACAAATGAGAGCAGAAACTCTTGGCAACGACGACCGACATCACGCAGATCCCGAGAAAAATCGCCAGCCCGGCGGGGTGGATCGGGTCGATCTCGCCCGTGTAGAGCAAATGCCGGGTCGCCATCATGCCGTCGATGGGTAAGAACCCCTCTGCACCCGGAGGGCGAGACACCGTCGGCATTTTTCCGTTCAAATGGGGGATGACCCACAGAGTGAATTGAATACCGATGGCGACGATGACCAGGGTCATCACTCCCTGAACCCATCGTCGTGCCGGCAGAACCTGAGCGAGCTTCATACGCCCTCCACGCGGAGAGTGTGC
>JBDLIO010000497.1:0-3175 GCA_039714865.1 Acidobacteriota bacterium
GACGAACAGCGGGCAGAGCTGGGAGACGATCAGCCCGGACCTGACCAGGGGCGACGCGGCGAAGCAGGAGTATTCGGGCGAGCCGATCACGATGGACAACACGGGAGTGGAGGTCTACGGGACGGTATTCGCCTTCGAGGTCTCTCCCCACGAAGACCGCACCCACCAGGATCATCAGGCCCAAGATGAAAGCTGTGGCGACGTGGCGCGCACCCGAGCCGAGGTAATGACCGATCAGATCCGGCAGGCCGGCCCCGTTGTTCCGGATCGACATGACGCCGGACAGGAAATCGTGGATCGCGCCGCCCAAAATGGCGCCGAAGACCACCCACAAGAACACCTGCGGGCCCCACAAGGCGCCCATGATCGGTCCGAAGACAGGGCCCAAACCGGCGATATTCAAGAGCTGAATCAGGTAGACCCGCCAGGTGGGCATGGCGACAAAGTCCAGGCCGTCGGCCAGAGCGATTGCCGGAGTGACCCGGTCAGGATCCGGCCGCACTGCCCTCTCAGCCACACGGCCGTACACCGCGTAGCCCAGAACCAGCAGTACACAACCGGCGAGAAACACCGTCATCAGGGCGGACCTCCGCGGTGAGTCTACCGCGACCTGATCCGAGATCAGCCGCCGTCGCTGTGATTGACCGCCTCGTTGGGCATCTGTAATCTCCCTCCAATGAAAATCCAGTCGCCTCATTTTGTGATCTCCAGGATCTCGAGGATAGGAATTGGATTGGTCGCGTTTGTTTTGATTCTCCGGCCCTGCCCCGCCGAAGCTCAGTTCTGTATGAACTATGTCGGTTCTTCGATAATGGATAACACTTCCGACTGCAGGGCCATGCCTGAAGTCGATCGAACATTTTTTCCGGACACGATTCATTGGAATAACGACGAGCTGCTGATTCACTCAACGGGGAATGACCTGTCGATCTGGAACATCCAGGATCCGGCTATTCCGGCGGAAGTCGCCAACTCGGATTTCCAGGTCGGCAACCTGGGTGATAGTGATTACGACTTGTTGGCCTGGACAGCATGCGACGATTGCCGGTACGGCGTGGCGACTTTCAAGCTCGGAACGGTCGCATTCGACCTCGGCACCGAGGCGATACCGTCATTTCAGAACTCTCATGCCCATTTTCAATACCCCCAACTTGACAGGACCATGACATTTTCCCACCAGGGACATCAATATTTGGTTGCCGGGGGTATTCAGAACGCCTGTGGAAATGGGGCTGGGCTCTTTCTTTTCAATGGCACCGATCTGGACTCGCTCCAACTCCTCGAATGCCTCGAGGGATCCGGTGGCGCCGCCTTAGGGTCAGGAGGAGGCCTCTACCTTCAACACCCAGAGTTGAACGAAGGGAATGCATACATCTGGCTCAATGTCGGCCTTCAGGTCCACATTTTTCGAATCGGAGGCGCCGGCGACGGCCTGAGTCTCACCTACGTGGCGACGCCCCCAAACATGGTGATTTTGAGAACTGACGGCTTGTCTGTTGACCTCGATAACAAGGTCGCGATCACGGTGGGGGCATACGGTACGACCGAGCTGAAGACATGGCAGTTGCTCTCCCTGGAGAACCCTGTCCAGGTCGGCTCTCTCACCGTTCAGGGAACCATCGCAAGCCTCAAGTTCCCCTTGGTATGGTTGGCTCAATTTTCCGAAACGGCCGATGGCCACTCCAGCCACACCGTCGACATTTCAGATCCCTCGGCGCCCCAATTGAAGGACGATCAATTCTGGTCAGGCGATAACCCCTGGAACGATCTTCCCTGCTGGGGTGGCGAAATGGGGGGCGTATTCTCCGAGGACGGCTCGTATCTCTTCCTCAGCCGGTGGGAGCAGCTCCAGAAATTCGACTTTAGACAATGTCTTGGCGATCCGTCCATCATCTTCGTCGGCAGGTTCGAAACGGGCGATTCCAGCGAGTGGTCAACGACGACAAACTGATATCTGAAGAACCTGTTTCGCCAGTATTTCTTGGGAAAATATCACCGGAGCGAAATCAACATCATCAATACCGACTCCTGCTCAATCTCTCGTCTCAAGGTCTCTACCATGACCATCCCTCCGTACCAGAGAATATGAATTTATATGAATGGACGTTGGCAGAGCAATCTTGTTTGACGCAAGAAAAAACGGCGACCCGGAACTCCCCCAAGAGGGAGCCCCGGTCTATTCTGATCTGACGTCGCCGACTACTCTCCGGTATATCCAATCCTCAACATGGGATCGACGTCGAGCACCTCGGGGTGCAGGTACTTGCCTCGCTCATCCGCGGGCTTGTCCTGTTCGACCTGGATGCGGTTGGCCTCGGCCCAGGGATCATGCCGGATCCCGGTGACCTGCCATGACACCGTCATCCCGGGGGCGCCGCCGGCAATCTCGAATTGATTGCCGCTGACCTCGGACGCCACGTAGAGATTGGGCCCGGGGGCGCCGATGGGCGTCAATTGGTAACGGAAATCACGGTTGAGCACTTCGAACCAGTCGGGCAGTTGGATGACCGCACGGCCCTCGGCGTCGAGCACCACGTTGCCGTTGTAAACATTCATCATGTCCGGCGACTCGACGAAGGAGTGCGAGAGGTATTTGTTCTCGGGATCCAGGGGATGGTCAATCTTGAAGGAGCCGCCACCCTTGCTGAGGCTCCCGGTGATATCCACGTTTCCCTGCAGGTAGGCGGCAAGGCTTCCGGTGGCGCCGCCACCGACAACGCCGTAGAACGCCTCGGCATTGTCGCCGCTCACAATAGAGAAGACACCCCGGGCATTATCCACATTGGCTTCAACGTCAATCACCCCCCCGAACGGGAGGGCAGCCGTGGCATAGAGCGCGGAGGCATCGCCACCGTCAGCCCAGATCGCTGCCTGGGTCTCGTTGGGATTGCCGGGCTGGATTCCTGACGCTATGTTGCCATGAGCATACAGCGCGTTGGAGTCGATGCTGTAGGCCTCCACGCCGTAATTGGAGCTGGAGACACCCTTGACTCCCACGCCGGTGCCGATGTTGTTGCCATACACCGCGGGGCCGCTGCCCTCGGTGGAGCCAATGAGCGCCGGATAGGTATTGGCAACGTTCGTATTCTTGAAATAGCCCGCCCATCCCTCGCCCAGATCCCAGGAGTTCTCCACCATGAACGCCTTGCCCGGAGTGGAAACAGTGCCCTGGTAT
>JBDLIO010000498.1:0-3162 GCA_039714865.1 Acidobacteriota bacterium
ATTCATGCGTGACATGAAGATGATCAACGAGCTGGGGCTGGGGTCAGGGGGACGCCTGGACAACTTCATCCTGGTCGGCGAAGACAACGTCCTCAACACCGAACTGCGCTTCCCCGACGAGTTCGCCCGCCACAAGATCCTGGACATCATCGGAGACATGTACCTTCTGGGCTATCCGCTCAAGGGCAAGATCACCGCCCGATTGACCGGCCACCGGGACAACGTGGCAGTTCAGAGGCAGATCAACGCGCTTTCGACCAGCTGAGGATCAATAGTCTCGACGCACCCCCACCCAGTTCACGTTTGACGTCAAGCCCGTCGGGCAACTCGCCGATGTCGGCGCGTTCGGGACATTCGAGGCAAGCGACACCCTCGGGCCGGATGACACCCTCGGCAAAGGCTGCCTCAAGGGCCTCGGCGCCGTCCTGCCAGGTGGGAAATGGAGGGTCTGCCCAGGCGATGTCGAAAGTCTCGCCCGAACGGGCCAGGCGCCTGATTCCCGCCGAGGCTGAGAGGCCCTGCACCTTCGTCCGTCCGTGTGCCTCGACAAACTGTTCAATATTCCGTCGGATGAGCCGAACCGCCGCAGGGTGTTCTTCAACAAACACGGCCTTTGCCGCCCCTCGGGACAGGGCCTCGAGACCGACGGCCCCGGTGCCCGCAAAAAGGTCGAGGAAGGCAGCATCGACGACTTCAGGGCCAAGTACCTGAAAGGCCCGTTCCCGCATTGAGTCCGGAGTCGGTCTCAAGGGCATCTGCCGACTCGGCCCCTTGAGCCGCCGCGACCGCCAGATTCCGCCGGTGATTCTCATGGAAGTACAGCCCCGAGACTCCGGAAGATCTGCCAGGCCGGGATGGCTGAGAGCTGAGCCTCTTGCAAAATTCCTTTCGTCACGATGCGGGCCAGGAGGCCCGCGCTCCCATATGCCGTCCGAGCAGCCCTTTTCATCTCAATTTTCGTGTCTCTTTGTGCCTTTTTGTGGCTATCCCGGTGTTTTTGCAAGAGGCTCAGCCGATAGCTTGGCCACTTGCATAATTCCCAACGACACGATGCGGGCCAGGAGGCCCGCGCTCCCGGACACAGTCCCCGCAGGCCTCTTGATTTCTCTTTTTGTGCCTTTTTGTGCCCTTTTGTGGCTATCTTCTGATTATTGCGTGCGCCCAATCTGAGAGCTGATAGCTCTCGATGAAACCGAAACCTTCCTGGTTTCGACTTCATCGTGGAAGCACCTTCATGATATTCAAATGCCACTCTTCCCGAGGTACGACCAGGATGATCCCGGTGTCCGATTTCTCCATGATCAGCAACCCATTCTCGCGGACCTCGGTGACTGTCGCCGTCCCCCCGACAAACAGCTCCACCACGTCGTCAACGGCCGGCTGCCACAAACGCAGGGCTTCCTGGGAGGAACTGGCCTCTGTGACCCGCTTCTGCAAATCGTCCAGGATGGCGACCAGCCGCGCCGTTTTCAGATCGAGTACCTGCACCGGCGAATAGGAGAAGGAGGAGGTGGGAAAACCCGGGAGGTTGAGTGCCACCCTGGCGCCTGAGTCAATCGCTCCCAACGGGTCCCGGTCCTCGGTCCCCGCTTCGGCCGCAACCTCAGACATGGCCTTGAGGTAGATCTCGTATTCGACGTCACCGAGCGTCAACTGCCTCAAGAAGACCTGGTCTCCCTTTTCCCGCACCGTCGTCACCGCCATCTTGTTGTCGAAGAGCGTGACTCGAACGGCCTGGTCACGGTGAAACCAATGGCGTTCAACAATGACGTTCGGGACTTCCTGGCCGACGGCCCCACCGGCAACCACGGCCGTCATAAAAAGAAAGGGCAACAGCCGTAGGATCACTCGGCCTCCATCAGGTCTCGGACGGCCTTGACGGCGAAGTCGAGGGCGGCCTCTTCATCGATGACACCATCAAGAACCGCGGCCCTGGCCGCCCCGATAGCCGGCCCGATGTGGCGGCATTCCTCAATGCCGGCATCGAGGAGATGCCGACCGGTTACGGTTGCCGGTTGTCTGACGGCGGCCTCCGCTGCCTCGGCGAGACAACGGCGCCCATCCATCTGCAACCCGGCCATCGCCAACAGCAGTGCTTCGCCTTCGACACTCTCGACGGCCGCAACCCTTGTGCTCAGCTGGACCCCGGGGTCGGTGACGCCACGGAGTTCCTTAATCGCCCGGGGTAACGCTGCCATCCGGCGCCCCGAGTTTCCGGTCAGTCTGAGTCGCCCGGCCAATCGTGCCGGCACCTCGACTCCAGCAGCTGACGCCAAACCCCCCAGGAAGAGGAAAAGCGGCGGAGGCGCGTCGCCCAGCCGCTCCAGCAGATACCAGCTGAGTTGGCCCTCGACCTCAAGAAGGAAATCGTAGCACCTGTCATCCCACACCAGATCCCCACAAATGGCTCCCAGCAGCCCGAGGTCAGCCAGTAACGCCAGCGATGGCGTCGGATGCGGTTCGGCCAGAAGTTGCTCCAACTCCCGACGCAGGCGGTGGCCCGACAGACGCTCGAAGACTCCTTCCGAAACCGCAGTCCGGATCAAATGCTCCGTATCCTGGGCCACTTCGAAATCCAGCCGGCGGGCATACCTGACCGCACGAATCGCCCGAGTAGGGTCGTCGATGAACGACAACGAGTGCAGCACCCGGATCTCACGGTGGCTGAGGTCCCGGCGACCACCAAAGAAATCGATCAACTGGCCGAACCGGTTCCCTTCGAGGGAAATGGCCAGCGCGTTGATCGTGAAATCCCGACGGTAGAGGTCCTGCCGGATCAGTGAGGTCTCCACCTCCGGAAGGGCCGCCGGAGTTCGGTAGAACTCCGTCCGCGCCGAAGCGACGTCCACCGTGTGGCCGTCCGGCAGCGTCACGACGGCAGTCATGAAGGGCAGATGAGGATGGCACCGCGCCTCCAGTTTTTCCGCCAAGGCCTTGGCCACCTCGATGCCGTCCCCTTCGACCACCAGATCGACATCCTCGTTGGCCCGCTCAAGGAGAAGGTCCCTGACGACACCTCCCACCAGGTAGGTCGGCGACGCCAGGGCGTCGGCGACCTCATGCGCGTTTTCCAAAAGCCGACCGACCCACTGCGGCGCAATCTCCCGCAGCATTCGGGTGACGGTCTGAGTCACCGGCCGCAAAGCAGCCATCCGATGGTCC
>JBDLIO010000499.1:0-3160 GCA_039714865.1 Acidobacteriota bacterium
GAGTATGGACTGATCGAGGGTGCCTCGCTCCAGATTGAACTGAGCCAGCTCGATCTGACGCTCGATGTGCAGTCCGAGATCGACCAGGCGCTCGGACATCGCCATCTCGGGTGATTCCGCAGTAAGAAAAGGCGGAGAGCACAGAAGCAGTCCGGAGATGAACAAAACCAACGACAAGCTTGAACGGTGTTTCAACAACATTGTCACCTCAATATCTTGAGCGTGTTCATGACTTTTGCGATACTCAATAGAACCTGAGAGTTCGCTTTACTCACCAGCACCATAATTGGGTGCTGGTGTTTTGCCAAGAGGAATCGAGATTTTTGAGATTCAGTATTGAGACCAACGAAAGGTCACGACACAACGGAAGGGTGCGTGTGGTGTTACGGTGTGCAGGAGGTACCGAAGACGATGATGGTGATATGGCGAATCTCGAAGGTTGTTGTCCTGATCCTGATGACCGTCTGCGGAGGACTCGCCGCCGACGGTCTTCCGGATGTCGGTCCGGGTGCGTTGACCCGCGAGGTTTTGCTGCTCTACACCAACGATTTCGAGAGTGCGTATGACCCGATTCCGGCATTCTGGCGGGATGATCTGGAGCGTGTCGGCGGCATTGCCGAGTTGGCGGCTCTGATCGAGGCGGAGCGGGCGAAGGCGCCGTTGAGTTTCTTGCTTGATGCGGGCGATATTTTCACCGGTACGTTGGCCAAGCTGACCCACGGTGAGCTGCCTTTCGAGTTGATGATTACGATGGGCTACGACGCGATGTGCATCGGCAACCACGAGTTCGAGTACGGCTGGTGGGTCTTGCGGGACGCGATGCACCGCGCGCCGTTCCCGGTGCTCGCAGCGAATCTCTTTTACGAAGGAACGGAGATCCCTTTCACTCAGCCGTATACCATTCTCGAGCGCGATGGATTCCGGCTCGGGGTTGTCGGCATTTTCGGAACGGACGCGGCGACAGCGCTCTATCCGCCCCACCTGAAGGGTCTTGAAGTGCGTGACCCGGTTGCTGTCGCCAAGGCCGCCGTGGCTCGCCTCCGGCCCGATGTTGATGTGGTCATCCTGTTGACCCATCAGGGGAAAACCGCGCCGATGCAGACCGACGACGAGGCCGATCGCACTGTGCAGCGCGGCATCGAGGCCGATATTCGACTGGCAGGACTGGTGGAGGGCGTCGACGTGCTGATCGGCGGTCACGCCGATGCTGGGCAGGAGACGCCCTACGTGCACCCGGAGACCGGCACGCTGATCTGCCAGACCTACGGTCAGGGCACGCGTCTCGGCTACCTGAAGCTGACGATCGACACCGAGACGGGAACGGTCGTCGCCCATGATGGTCGGCTGCTGGTTGTTGACAGCGATGCGCTTGAACCGCAACCAACGGTGGCCGCCAAGCTCGAAACCTATCGTGCAAGATTCCCGGAGATCGGTGAGGTTCTGGGACACACCTCCGAACGCATCACGCGCCGGTATTTCGAGGAGTCCGATCTCGGGAATCTTTGCGCCGATATTCTGCGTTCTTATGGATCGACCGACATCGCCTTCATCCACTCCGGTGGCCTGCGGGCCGACCTCCCGGCCGGCCCGGTCACCCGCGAGGCACTGCTCGATGCCTTTCCATTCATCGATGTCGTCTACGTATTGTCGATGACAGGCGAACAGATCCGAAATGTCCTGGAACAGAGTTTTTCACTCGAAAGGGGACTGCTTCAGGTCTCGGGCCTGAGGGTCGAATACGATCCGGGCAAACCGATCGGTGAACGAGTCCAGGAGGTGCGGGTGGGAGAACGGCCCCTCGATCCTTCGGCAACCTACTCGGTGACGACCCTTGATTTCTTGGCATCGGGCGCCGATCTGTACACAGGCGTGATCGAGGCCGAGATTGTCATCGATGACGGTCCACAGTTCGCCAGCCTACTCGAGGTTTTTTTTGCTGAAAATGGAAGTGTTACGGCCCCGATTCGGGGCCGGTTGATTCCCCTTCAATAGCCAACCGGTCCGCCAACTTCCGCCACGGCTCGATGCCGTTGCAGGGCGGTTGCTCGATGACGGTGCGGCCGCTGTGTTGTGGAACCTCGAATTCTCCGAAATGCCGGTCGAGGGCGGTGCCTAGGTTGTTAATAATTTGGCGGTAAACTGGACCATTTATGGCATTTACGTTTTCCCGAGGATAGGACTCGAGGTCGTAGAACTCGTCACCAAATCGTGGATCAAGTGGCGGGTAGCGCTGAACGAGCTTGTAGCGGCCGTCGTTGATCTGCCGGGCGTTGCCGTGCTCGGTGAAACGGAAGCGGCGCCACTCCATTTCCGGGTCATGAAGCCTGGGCAGCAGGCTCGTGCCCGGGCTGTTGATTCGCCGCCGCAGATCCTCGCTGATCTCGATACCGGCCGCATCGAGGATCGTCTGGAACAGGTCGAGATGATCAAAGGGTACATCGAGGCTGATTCCGGCCTCCGGGAATCCCCCGGGCCAGCTGAGAATCATCGGTACGCGGATCGACTCCTCCCAGAGATTCTGGGGGAGGGTCGCGTTGGACTTGCCGATCAGACCGTGCTGGCCGACCATCATGCCGTGGTCCGAGGTGTAGATCACCAGCGTATTCTCGAGGTCGCCCCCGGCCTCGAGAAGTTCGAGGATTTTCGCCAGTTCGGCGTCTTGGTGACTGACTGCCGCATAGTACTGAGCGAGGGTCTCATCGATATTTTCAGGGGACACCGAGGCCGGTCCGGCCGCAGGTAACATCGATGTCTCTCCTACGGGAACTGCCTGGAGGTCAGCGTTGCGGTAGCGTTCAACGAGGGCCTCCGGATGTCCGGTGATCGGTTCGTGGGTGTCGGTCGGTGCGAAGAGCAGGAAGTAGGGTTGCTCCGGGTCACCGGAGGTTATGAACTCACGTGCCGCCCGCCCGAAGTGCTCCAGTTGGAAACCGTCAACGCTGATGGGCGTTCCCTGATCGGACAGGTGGACCGTGCCCTGGTGGAGGTATTGATTGGGCCAGTCCTCGGGGCCCTGGTCGTAACTGAGCCATCGGTCGAAACTGGGGTCCGGTTCGAGACTCGTCGCCGAGAGGTGCCATTTGCCGATCAGTGCGGTGCGGTAACCGGCCTCCTTCAGCAGTTCGGGAAGCAGCACCTCATCCGCCAGCCAGTTCCGGTT
>JBDLIO010000500.1:0-3160 GCA_039714865.1 Acidobacteriota bacterium
ATGGTCTTCTTGACCGAGCACTGGTGGACCGAACGTTCGAGGGCCTTGTGGTATTTTTCGGGGAATCCTGAGGGCGTTTCAACGGTAATCTTGATCGTGGCCATCCGGTTGGTCTCGGGGTCACGCTCCCAACTCTGCGTCATGGTGATGTCTTCGACCGGAAGCTGCCGTCTCTTGCAGAAACCCAGAATATAGATCCCCGCACAGGTGGCCAAGGAGGCCAGGAACAGGTCGAAGGGCTCCGGCGCCGTACCCTCACCACCTGCGTCAGGATGCTGGTCGGTGGCGATTTCGAAACCGTTGTAGTCGGCGTACACTTTCTTTCCGCCCGGAAAACTCACTCTCATTTCGTTGCTCATTGTAGCTCCAGACCCGGCTTGGCCGGGTTGCTATCAGCTGTCAGCTGTCAGCTGTCAGCCCTTCACTATTTCGGATTCGGCTTCAGGAACACCGCCAGTTCCTCACGGTTACCCTTCCGACCTTCGATCGGAGAGGGTATCACCACGACCTTGGTCAACCCCAGACCTTCGAGATGGTCAACGACTCCATCGATGACCTGCCGTCGAATTCCTTCATCCCTGACGATGCCGCCTTTGCCGACCTGGTCGCGCCCCGCCTCGAACTGAGGTTTGACCAGGCACACCAAATGACCGCCATCCGAGAGGAAGGGCAGGACCGCCGGGACAACCAGGCGAAGTGAAATAAAACTGAGGTCCATCGTAATCAACTGAACCGGAAATGGAAGATCTCCGGGTCCGAGATGGCGCGCATTGACGCCTTCCATCACGATGACCCGATCATCCGACCGAAGGCGCCAGTCCAACTGGTTACGACCGACATCGAGGGCAATCACCCGACGGGCCCCTCGGTCCAGCAGAAGGTGGGTGAATCCACCTGTCGAGGCGCCGACGTCCAGGCAGTCGAACCCTGAAGGGTCGATGGGAACCTCATCCAGAGCGGCAGCCAGTTTGAGGGCGCCCCGTCCCACCCAGGGATGGTCCTCTTCGGCTAATTCAACCGAGGCGTCACCATCGACCTGCGTGCCCGCCTTGCTGACAGCCTCACCGTTGACCCGCACCTTGCCGGCCATGATCAACGCCTGCGCCCTGGCCCGTGAAGGGGCCATACCGCGTTCGGTGACGATGACGTCCAGCCGCTGTTTCGCTGCCATGGAGCCATGGTAGCTGAGTCGGAGTATCCTCTCAGCGATGAACGACGAAAAACATACGGTCGATCCCGGCCCACCCCAAGGACGCCAGGCACAATCTGAAAAAGCCGAGAAAATCCTGGAAACCCTTTCCTCTCTCGCACGTGAAATTTGCGCCCAGGAACATCAGCTTCCTTCACGCATCGATCCCTCGGGCGGAGTGTCGAAAGACCGGTTTGGTGTGTCGATCTCGGATGAAGGTCATGACCTCGATGACGTGGTGGAGGCCCTCCGTCACCTCGTTCTGACAACGCCATCCTCAGCCGGTGAGAGCTTCTTCAACCAGCTCTTCGGAGGCCGAGATCCGGTTGCGACGCTGGCTGAAATGCTGACGCCGATTTTGAACTCGTCGATGTACACCTTCAAGGTCGCCGGCCCCCAGGTCCTGGTCGAACTCGAAGTCCTCGACCGCATGGCCAAGAAAGCCGGATTTCAGGATGGAGAAGGGACGTTCGTCCCCGGCGGTTCGATCGCAAACCTCGTTGCCATGATCATCGCTCGAAACCAGGCGGATCCCGGCGCCAGGGACGAAGGAATCTCTTCCAAACGGCTGACCGCCTACACTTCCGACCAGAGCCACTACTCCATCAGAAAAAACGCAGGTCTGATCGGCATCGGCCGCGACTGCGTGCGCAAGGTCTCAACTGATACCCACGGCCACATGGTGGTGGAGGATCTGCGCCGCCTGATTCGAAAAGACCGAGAAGCCGGCCGACACCCCTTCTTCATCAATGCCACCGCCGGCACCACGGTGCTGGGGGCCTTCGATCCTATCCGGGATATCGCCGCTGTCGCTCAATCTGAAAACTTGTGGATGCACATTGACGGCGCCCTCGGTGCATCGGTCCTGCTTTCCGAGACACACCGCCATCTTCTCGAGGGGTCGGAACTGGCCGACTCGATCACCTGGAACGCACACAAAATGATGGGGGTGCCTCTCTCGTGCTCGGCAATCCTCGTCAAGCGGCGGGGGCTGCTCTCGACTCATTTCAACGAGTCAGCATCCTATCTGTTCCAGGCGAATGACGACGAGTTCAACCCGGGGACCCGGTCGATTCAATGCGGTCGGCGCAATGATGCCCTGAAACTCTGGGCCGCCTGGCTGTTCCACGGTGATGCCGGCTACCAAAAGCGAATCGATAGACTGTTCGACCTGGCGGACTACGCCGCCGGGAAGATCGCAGAGGATCCCGACCTCGCGCTGACGATTCAACCTGAGAGCATCAATGTCTGTTTTGAGGTCAGGGAAAAATCCTCTGCCATGATCTGCGAAAAGCTGGACGCGGAATCCAGATTGAAAATCGGTTTCGGAGAAGCCTGTGGCTCGAGCGCCATCCGCCTAGTCTGTGTCAATCCGGACCTCGGCGAAGAGGACGTCGACCGGGTCCTCACCGAAATCAAGATCGCAGCTGAGAGTTTGTAGTTACCGCCCACCGAGCGCCAAGACCCACCCCTCCGGATCGACCTCGACGGGCTGGCCCGAAGACACTTCGAACTCTGCTGTGCCGCCGGTCATGTCCACACGTCGAATTTCTTCCCCGACCCTGATGGGCAGAGGCATCTCGAAGCCCGTTTCGTCCCACGACAGCCGGACCAAATCACCATCCGGCCCGGTTTCTCGGCTGATGGACCACCGGGGCAGTTTTGCCTGGAAAACATAGGTGTCCCAGAACCAGTCAAGATCATCCCCACCCGAGACCTCGGCCACCAGGGCGATCAGATCCTCGGTCTCCACGAATCCGTAGGCAAAGGCCTCGTCGTTGGCGAAACGCCAAACGATTTCAAAGAACTGCTCGTCGCCGACAAGCCACCTCAGCATGTGCAGAACCCAGGCGCCCTTGGGGTAGATGTCTCCGGTGTAGGCGCCGGCCGAGGTCAGATCGTCACCCTGAACGATCGGCGTTCGGTTGTGAATCCCCGAGCGAACCTTCGCCATGTAGTCCAGATACCGCT
>JBDLIO010000501.1:0-3156 GCA_039714865.1 Acidobacteriota bacterium
CTCCCGGTCAAAATCGACGGACGACCCCGTGACGGTGATCGTGCCGGTCTTGGTGCAGGTCTGGGTGTCCGCCTGGGCCGTCATCGTCCAGGTGTAGGACCCGGGTGACGAATAGGTATGGGATGGGTTTCGTACAGTTGAGTCCTGCGAGGAGTCTCCGAAATCCCAGTTGTAGGTCGGTTGGGAGGAACAGTTGGTCGCCGTGGCCGACGCCGTGAAGCTGACCGGAGCGCCGGCATTCGCGGAGCTCGGCCCGCTCGCTGAACACGTGAGATTGCACGGGTTGGAGGTCGTTTTCGTCAGGACAACGTTGTCGAGATAGACGCCCTCGTCGGTAATCGAGGCGTCCGAGATGAAGGCCAGTCCCAACCAGACCTGAGACTGGCCGAGCGTATTGATCGCTGTGATCTCGGAGGCGTTGAAGGACCGGTCGCTCCAACCCTGGGTGTCTCCCGCTGTGATGAATCCCGAGAAGTTCTGACCGTTGAGGGAGAGTCCATAGAAGAGGTAATCATAGTAGTTGTCGCCCGAGGCCGGTTCGGTCTTCATCCAGAGATCGAAGGCCACCGAGGCTTCCTGAGCGTCGGCGAGGGAAAAGGGCCCGAAGATCATAAAAACCAACATGTCGTTGAAGTAGGGACCGCCGGTTGGAGCCGGATTGTCACCGCCACCGGCGCAATAGACGCTGTGGCTGCCTCCCGAGGCACGGTAGGTCGTCCGGCCCCAGGATGTCGTCGAGGAGGAGGAGAGCTGCCACTGGCCGGGGAAGGTACCCTCGAAGGTGTCGTTGACCAGGGTTTCGGTGGCCTTGGAAGGCAAAGGAAGGGTTCCCGATTCCGTGCGGTCCGACCGAACTTCAGAGCTTGGCACTGTGAGGCTGGCCGGCCGGGTCGAGATCGTCTCGGCGCCGACCGTAAGACCGATCATTGTGAAGAATAGAACAAGAGATATTGTGTAACGATGAATGCTCACGGCTTCCCCCTCAATAGATTTCACGATCATCTATTACATATAACACACTATCGTTCTCAGCTTTGAGGGAAAAACGCGAAAGCTGGATAACTCAAGATCCGGGATCCAGTTCCTTGAACCGCTCCCAGAGCGCCGGAGTGGCAGCTCGGGCCTGATCGGCGATTCCCCCAACATCCAGGGTTGTATGGCTGAAGTCCTTGAGCAGGACCCGGCCTCGGGCTACGGTGTGCCGGACGACACTTTCTGATGCGCCGTACAGCATATGGCCGAGGGTATTGGCGGGGGTCACCGGGGTCGGCGGCGGTCCGTCGATGACGATGACATCAGCAGGAGCGCCGGTTTGCAGTTGACCGAAGAGAGGTTCGCCGAAGCACTGGGCGGCGCGTCGGGCATTGGCGGCGAGAAGACCGGACACAGAGTCGAATCCGGTTGACGGATCGGCCGTTCCGGCGCGACGCCCCAAGAAGGCCGCCCGCAGGGAGCGCAGCATCGCCGAGGACATGCCGTCGGTCCCGAGGCCCACGGTGCACCCAAGACTGAGGGCGGCCTCCAGGTCGAGGCGGCCGACGGCGTTGTTGCTGTTGCTTTCGGGATTGTGGATCAGGGTTGCGCCGCTCTCGGCGATTTTGGAGACATCGTGTGGATCCAGGTGCACGCCGTGGGCCAGCAGGGCGTGCCCGTCCAAGAGCCCGAAGTGGTCGAGGCGGTCCAGTGGAGTTCGGCCGTGCCGTTCCTGAGAGAGATCACCGTCCAGTTGATCCTCGGCCAGGTGGATGTGCACGCCGAGATCCCCAGGTCGCTGCGCGGCTGCTTGTTGAAGGGTTGCATCGGAGACGGTGAAGGAGGCGTGCAGCCCCAAGAGGCCTCGTAGCCGGGGGTCGTCCCTGTGGTCTGAAGCGAACTGGAGGTTTTCCTCGAGTCCTGCCAGGGCCTCATCGTGTCCGTTGCGGTCAGAGACTTCGTAACACAGGACTGCCGAAAGACCGGTCTCCTTGACGACGTCGGCCAACAGTTCAAGACTGCCGCTCAGGAACGAGGGTGAGGCATGGTGGTCAAAGACGGTCGTGCAGCCCCAGCGGATACAGTCGGCCAGACTGAGGGCGGCTGACAACTCGACGGTCTCGGCATCAAGCGCCCGATCAAGCCGCCACCACAGGCCTTCGAGGATCTCTCTGAAGTCGCGCATCGGCCTTCCGGGGTCAAGCCCGCGGGCCAGGGCCGAATAGAAGTGATGGTGCAGATTGACAAGGCCCGGCAGAATCAGCCCGCCGTGGGCATCGAGCAGTTCGGCCCTGGGATGGGCGGCGCCGAGCTCCTCGAAGGCGCCGACGTCAATGATGCGGCCTTCTTCGATGGCGACACCGGCGTTTGAAATAACGGTTGGGTTGGTTTCGAAAGACGAGAGGACAGTTCCAGGTCCAATAATGGTGACGGGGTTCATCGTTCGGCTCCTCGTCGAATAAATCGGCCCGAAGGGAGGGCGAATTCCTGTTCTGTATCGTCTCGGGCAAAGACCCTTTGGCCTCGGACCCAGGTCTCCTGAATCCGGCCTTCGAGTGTCATGCCCTCAAGCGGTGTGTAGCGGTTCTTGTTGTGCAGTTCCTCTGCACGCACCGTCCAGGCAGAACTTTCATCGATCACCGAAAAGTCGGCGTCGAAGCCAGGTTCGAGCCGGCCTTTTCGGTGGGCCACGCCGAAGAACTCGGCCGGGGCCCGATTGGTGATCTCCACAAGGCGCTCCAGCGTGATCCGGCCCTTGGCGACGCCCTCCGAGAAGAGTGTGGGAAGGAGCAACTCGACCCCGGGTACGCCGCCGTAGTCGGTCCAGATCGAGCCGGTGTGTTTCTCCTCAGGCCAAACGCCGGCGGCGTGGTCCGAAGCAACGAAGAGCAGTTCTCCCGCCTCAAGGCCTCGCCACAGCCCCTCTCGGTCCCGCTCTGACTTGACGACCGGCGCCGTCTTGAGCAGGGCGCCGAGTCGGTCGAGATCGGCGTCGGTAAAGAGCAGATAGTGCGGACAGGTCTCTGCGGAAAGCGGCAGGCCTTCGGAGCGGGCTGCCGTGACGATATCGAGTGCCTCCCTGGAAGCGATGTGCACGATGTGAATGCGGGCGCCGGTCTGTCGGCAGAGGTTTCGGAGAGTCCTGGCCGCTGTGATCTCACCCTCGGCCGGACGGGCGGCGGC
>JBDLIO010000502.1:0-3154 GCA_039714865.1 Acidobacteriota bacterium
TCCGGTGACCCTCGGCGCCCTCTACGGATCGTTGCAGGCAGCGGTGTTCTACCTGGTCCTCTCAATGGGGCTGGCCGTCCTGACCAGATCGGAGATTACCGGCGCCCTGGCCGCGGCCGTCGTCCTGAGTATTAACGGTGTTTTCACGGGATTCGGTGGAAATCAACTTCGAGTCTCACCGACCTTCAATCCTCTCAGGCTGTCTGGGACTGCACCGGAGATCGTCGTGGCCTACACAGTGCAGAACCGCATAGGAATCGTCCTGGCAATCGCCGCCCTGGCCGCGTTGGCTTTTGTCCGTGCCGATCGCCGCGAGAAATTACTGAGCTGAGCCGGCTTCGTCAGCATGTCCGCCACTGGACACCACGAGCGTCCTCTGCGACGGCGCGTGCCAGGTGCGGCTTTCTTCATCCGGCAGAACCCCCGATCACATCGTCGTTGCGAAGAAAGCCGACACCTGGCAACGCTCGGCGAGCGCGAAAGAAACCGAGTCTCGGCCGACGCCGTAGGCCGCCGAGGGCATTTCCTGGAGGGGCGAGGCTCTCCCAGCGTATGAAACGTATGCCCCTCCGGGAAATGCACCGAGCGGGAGCGATCGACAGCCATTCGATCAACGGTGACCTCACGGCGCTCCCGAAGGCCGGTGTTGGAGAACGGTATCAGGGGCGGTGGGCAGCGTCAGTTGACAGCGTCAGATAACAGCGACCGCGACAGATGGTCGCGACAGTTAACAGCGGCGGCCGCAGAAGAACACCGGTGAGAAGGTCGGGCTATGGCCTGGCACGGGTACGCCCACAGTATTGATTTTCCGAACCAGATGGAGGATAAGTGACCCATGTTCTTCCGTCTTCTCCTCCTGTTCACCGTTGTTCCTGCACTGGAACTGATTCTGCTGATTCAGTTGGGGCGTCACGTCGGCTTCTGGCCGACTGCGGGCCTGGTGCTCGGGACCGGTATCGTCGGCGCCTGGCTGGCACGGCGCGAGGGCCTCAAGGTTCTGAGGGCCGTCAATACCGAGATGGCCGAGGGCCGGATGCCCACCGATCATCTCCTGGACGGACTGCTGATCCTGGTGGCCGGGGCGGTGCTGCTGACACCTGGGCTTCTGACCGACGCGGCCGGATTCGTTCTCCTGGCGCCCCCGGGACGGCGACTGATTCGTACAGCCGTCTCGAAGGCGATCTCCAAACGGATCACAACCGCTGGGCCGGTGACCATGGATGGTCAGTGGCGAAGGGTGGATGAGTAACTCTCAGTCCAGGTGAAAGTTCCTCCGGTTCCGTCTCTGGCGTGTCGGCCTGTATACTCGTACCACGATGACTGAAGGAACGAACCGTTTGGAGGTCGAGCGCAGTCTTGCCTTGCACCGGGAGGTGGCCAGGCGGATTGTTATGGATCCGAGGATTCTCGACATGGCGAGAGAACGGGTGAGGATATGGATCGAGGACGGTTCCGTTGATAGATTTTGGGCAGAAGCCTGGAAGGATGTTCTTGAGGGGAATCTCGAAGAAGTCGTAAGTCAGATCACTGATTCAGGCGAGCGTGCTCATGACCTTCGACAGTCATCCCCGTTTGCCGGAGTCCTGGATCCTCGAACGCGATGGAGCGTATTGCGGCGGTTCTCGGCGAAAGCGGGTCGGTATGACGCGTCAACAACTTGAGCACATTATCCGGGCGGCGGCGACAATTGCCGACGACGACGAGATCATCGTCGTAGGTTCCCAGTCGATACTCGGACAGTTCCCCGATGCGCCGGAAGAGCTTTGTCGATCGATGGAGGCGGACGTTTGGCCTCGAAATCACCCGGACAGATGGGAGCTCGTGGATGGCTCCATCGGGGAACTCTCGCCCTTCCACGAGACTTTTGGCTATTACGCCCAGGGTGTCGGTGAAGAAACGGCGGTCTTGCCGGAGGGTTGGCAGGAACGGTTGGTCAAGGTCGATTCGCCAATGACTCGGGGTGCGGTTGGCTTGTGTCTTGAAATCCATGACCTCGTGATCTCAAAATACGTGGCCGCGAGAGAAAAAGACATGGAATTCATCAGAATTACCATCGATCACCGAATGATCCAGCGCCCCGTGCTTCTTCATCGCCTCGAACGGACTTCAATTTCATCCTCTCGGCGTCACCGGATTTCGGGATTCATCACTCGGGACTTCGGGACCGGAAGCTGACATAAGCCGCTCGATCGCACCCAGATCAACGGTCTCGCCGCGCTGGATTTCTCTGCCGTCGGCGTCCAGCAGGATGATGGTCGGAGTGCCGATCAACTCGTAGGCCGGTCGAGTAGCCTGGTTGGGATCGAAGTACACCGGGTACTGAAGCCGGAAGTGGTTGACGTAGTGGCGCACGCTGTCCAGGCTGTCCCGGATGCCGGGATTGACAGCCAGAACAGCCAGTCCGTCATCACCGAAGCGACGATAGGCCTCGTTGATTTTGGGAATCTCCGCCCTGCAGGGTCCGCACCAGGTGGCCCAGAAGACCAGCAGGGTTGCGCGACTTTCGGTCAGCTGCTGGAGGCTGACGGTCCGGCCTTCGAGGTCGACCAGGGAGGTTTTTGTTTCGGCCGCCGCGGTCAGGGAAACCGCTGACGCCAGGACCGCCACGGTGATGGCGAGAACAGCCAGGCGTTTTCGAGTGATTGAATCTGCGGTGCCGTGCATCAGTGCCTCCAGGGGACCCGTCGACGGCCGTATTCCGTTTTCGACCGTCGTTGATGATACAAAATTTGGGTCGCATTCATTCCCATTTCCATTCCCTTTCCTGTTCCCGAGTCCGAGCCCGAGCCCGAGCCCGAGTTTCCTCAGACTCTGTCCGGTCGGGCCCCTGTGGACGAATTGGAAACTGGAAATATCTTCGGTGAAGATCCGCAGCAGAATGCGGGCTCGGGAAATGCCGTCAGACAGTTTGGCTGGGTTATGCTGGGGCAATGAAGCGGATGAAACACAATCTCCTGTCAATCGTCTGGCTTGTGCTTTCGGCGGCGGGCATGTCTCAAGCCTCGGAGCCGCTGGTTGGTCTCGTATTTCCGGCTGGGGCCGGCGACGGACGGTATGCCCTGGTCGACGAAGACTACGGGGCCTTCCGGTGGATCGTTGTTGCGGAGGGCGATCTTGCCGCCCTCCCTGATCTTGACCGTGCCAGGCAGGTGCA
>JBDLIO010000503.1:0-3148 GCA_039714865.1 Acidobacteriota bacterium
CCGTGATCAGAATCCCGGCCACGATAGCTCCGACCATCGTTATGACGGGCAGCACGAGATAGAGGGCTCTTGGTTTGAGGCCCGGAAGCGGCGCTGTCGTCACTACCTCATCGGACACCATCGGTTGGGCGCCGTCGGCCAGGAGTTTTCCGTCCTCCTGGGCCCGACGTTCCGCCGCGCGCATCGGGCCGATCTCCCGGCCGCTCAGGATTGTCGCCAGGACCAGCAGTATCGCCAGCACGGGATAGAAGTTCCAGGTGATGCTGCGCAGCAAGACTGCTACAGGGTTGCCGACGTCCTGCACAGCCAGAAGACCGATGACCAGGGCGCCCCAGCCGTTGAAGGGGATCAGAATGCAGACCGGCGCCGAGGTCGAATCACAGATGTAGGCGAGCTTTTCCCGGCTGACCCGAAAGCGATCGGTCAGGGGCCGCCCGACCGTTCCGGCAACCAGGGCCGTGATGGAACTTTCCACCGTGATCAGGATGCCGAGAAAAAACGGGAGCAGTTGGGCCTGTCGGCGAGTCGAGACCCAGCCTCGATTGGAGACCCGGTCGACAAAAGCCTCGACGCCCCCTGTGGCGCCGATCAAGGTCAGCACGGAGCCGACCAGCAGGCTGTACAGCAGGATGCGTGTATTGCCGGCGTCCTGGAAGACCGCCACGATCGAGGCCACCGTTGAGCCCGTGGCGGCAAAGGGATTCCACCCTTCGACAACCAGCCAGCCCATCCAAACCCCTAAAAGGAGGGCCGGGTAGATCTGTTTCTTCCAGAGGGCCAGGCCGAGGGCTGCCAGCGGAGGGAGAAGGGACCAGAAACCGTAGGTCGTCATGATCGATAGAATATACGACAGAACTGCCGACGCGGTGCAAGGGGGGGTCTTCGACAGCACATCAGGCGATGGCGCGGAAATCGGCGGAGGGAGAGAACATTGCCGGGTCAAAAGATGGTATTGTGATGGAAAAGTGAATCATTAGATGACGATATGGGTAAAACGCTTACATCAAATTCGAAGAGTGGATGTGTTGATTTTGGCTTTTACTCAGCGACTGATTCAAAATAGGAACTGAGAGGCAGGGAATTTTTGAATGTGTCTTTTCACCATCCGCATCGTCCGCATCATTTCGATCCTGACCGTTCTGGCTCTGGTGTTGTCTTGCGGGAACGACCCTGAACAGAACGAGAAGAAGGAGATTCTGGCATATGTCGGCATTACGATGGCCAAGCCGATGGCAGAGATCACCAAGGCCGTCGAAGAGAAGTCCGGCGTCAGCATCATCATCACTCAGGGTGGTTCTCAGGATTTGTACCAGAGCCTGATGACAGCCCAACAAGGAGACCTCTATCTCCCTGGGTCAGCATCGTACCGGGAGGAAAATTATTCTGATGGGCTCCTTGGCAATTTTGTTCTGGTCGGCTACAACCAGGCGGCCTTCATGGTCGCCAAGGAGAATCCAAAAGGAGTTACTGCGGATATCGAACAGATATTGCGTGACGATCTCGCGATAGTCCTGTGTAACCCGGAAAGCGGGAGCATCGGGAGAGAAACGAAAAAAATTCTCAGTGCAGCAGGCATTTTTGAGGAAGCGTTTGAGCGAGCGGAGTACCTGACCACCGATTCCAGAAACCTGAGCAAGGCCCTGCGAGATGGTGATGCGGATCTTGTCATCAATTGGCGATCGTCTGCGTTCTTCGACGAAAACCGGCCTGTGATGGAGGTTGTCGACTTGGCGCCCGAGTTGGCCGAGCCGAATGAACTTCTGTTGAACCTCCTTACCTTTTCCAAATATCCGGAAATTGCCAGGGAGGTGATGGCGTATTCCGTTTCGCCGGAAGGACAGGCCATCTTTCGCAAATTCGGATTTCTCGATGCATCAGGGAATAGTGGGAATTGATCTCCAAAATGCCTTCCTCTGTGCCGTTTTCTCGCCTCTGGCCGCGACACCGGCCCTTCGGTCTGGTGATTCTTCAACTGGGTGTGTTTCTCCTCGGCTTTGTTTCGGTCGTGGGCACCCACGCCTTCGTTATGTCGCGGATTGACGAGCTTGAGCGGTACTATTCCAATGAACAATCACGTTTGATGCTGGCCGAACAGATCAACCTGGACCTGATCAGTATTGAATCCAAGTTTTACGAAATCGCAATCAGCACTAGCAAGAGACGACAGGGCCAAATCAGGGATGCCATCATTGAGGAGATTCATGATTCCCGCGAAGTGCTCGGCGTCTTAGAAAAGGGTGGTTCCTATCAGCGGGTGATCAACGTCAACCTGGAATACCATGAGCAAGTCTCTGACTCAATTGTCTACAAACGTTGGCCGGGGGATTCGGAGTACGTCGTTGAAGTGATTGATCTATTACCGAAACTCGCTGAGATCGAGCGCAGGGTCGATGAACTTGTCGGTCTCGTTTCTCTGCGCGAGGATCACCGTCACGGGAAGCGTGCCGGACAGTATGTTGCGGTAATTTCTGACATCAAGTCCTACCTCAAACAGATTCCTCCGCTTTTCAGGCGGATGCAGGAAAATACCAACAAGATCCATGCCGAGAGCATCCTGCGGTTCAACGAACTCGACCAACTGAACGAAAAACGGAGGAAACGGTATCAGGTCATCGAAATGTCGGTTTCGGCGATCACTGTAGTCCTGGTCATTCTGTTCGGGTTGGCGATTTCTCGGCGGGTCAACCGAACCAACAAGGCCCTGGGCAGTGCAATAGGGCGATCCGAGATGCTGAAGAACGAGGCGGAGGAAGCCCAGCGCCACAACGCAGTAATCAACCGGATCCTTGAGGTCTCGATCCAGGGTCTACCGCTGCAGGAAACACTGGAGAAAGTCCTCGAACAAATAGTGTCGGTGTCCTGGCTGAAGATAGAAGCGCAGGGTTCGATCTTCATTGCCGACAACAACCGACGTTGTCTGGTTCTCGCAGCCCACCATCGCCTGGCGCCTGCCCTGCAAGAGAAATGTGTCAGAATTTCGTACGGGGAATGCCTTTGTGGGAGGGCGGCGGAAAGCGGGGAGGTTGTTTTCTCCTCCCATGTGGACGACCGCCATGAGATTTCATATCCCTCCATGCACCGGCACGGGCACATCTGTTTTCCAGTCAGATCGGCGGGTCAGCTTCTCGGAATCCTTAATTTGTATGTT
>JBDLIO010000504.1:0-3141 GCA_039714865.1 Acidobacteriota bacterium
GAAGGCATGGCCGAGGCTCGCACCGAGACCGGTCGAACCATCTCCGAAGTCCCAAAAGTACTCAATCACCCGACCGTCCGAGTCATAGCTCCGCCCGCCGTCAAGAGTGATCTCTTCACCGACCGAACACGCCAAATCCTCTCCTGCCTCGGCGACAGGCGCCGCATTGACCCACACCTGGAGGCTGTTGGTCGCACTGTCGCACGGTCCCTTCGAGTCATCAAAAACGTCGAGGGAGACTGTGTAACGGCCCGGTTCCTCAAAGGTATGCCCGACCGCTTGACCTTCGGCGGTAGCGCCATCGCCAAAAGACCAGAGGAACCCGGTCAGTAGGCCATCCTCATCTTGAGAAGCCGATCCGTCGAAAAACATCTCAACACCCGGCTGCCCGATACGGTCCGGCCCAGCCTCACTGACCGGGCGCTGGTTGACGATGTTGGTAAAAGCGTGGGTTGCAGCACTGCCGACCCACCCGGAGTCATCCGTCACGATCACCCTGCCGTGATAAATACCGGACTCGTCATAGCGGTGAACAGTCTGGCGACCACGGCCGGTCGAGCCGTCACCCATTTGCCACTCAAATTCCAGCAGATCTCCGTCTGGATCAAAGGTCTTCTCTGCGTCAAAAACAAATGAGCGGCAATCGGCAAGGGGCCGAGTTTCGACCACCAGCGTCGGCCGGTTGTTCACAACAGCAACCTGCACGGGCCACGAGACCGGCAGCGAACTGCCGTCGCCGGCGCTGATCACAAAGCTGGCGTCGTTGGGATTTTCGCCGCCCCCGCCGCCAAAAAGGAGCGCCCCTGCCGCACCTGCCTCGGAGGGATCGAGAGAAACCGTCGTCACGCTGGAGGCGCCCTGACCGGATGTATTCAGTTTGTGCGTATGCGTCCGGCTCGAGAAAGCCAGCGGCGCCTGACCGGCATCGAAGGCCGAAATCTCCAATTGAGATACTCCGGCAGGAATCTCAAACGCCAACTCGGCCGTCGATTCCGAGTTGCCAAGTCGGATGGTTGGACCAAAATTCAGAATCTGCCCACCTTCGACCGGAAGGTTGCGCTCGGGCCTCACGCTGAGGGCGACGTCGAAGATATTGCCGTCATTTCCCGCCAACCCCTCAACCACGAGAGAGAACACTCGAAACGTCCCTGTGACAGTGCCGCGCTGAGGTTCAATTTCACCAAGGCTCTGCCACTCGTTGTCGTACTTCGCGTCCCGGGAAAAGGTCAACGCCACAAGGGGTGCTCCGGCAAAAGTCTCTTCTTCACCAACAGGGCCCTCGTACAACGAAAAACGCGTCTCGGTGTTAAAGTCCCCGATAGCCTGATCGTGGACTCCATCGCAATCAGCGTCGAACACTCTCAGATATACGGACTCGGAGAACTCCGCCGGCACGCGGATCTCCAATAATTGAGTATGGTCGTCGTCACCCTCGGCCTTCGCAGCGTCCTGGCCGTACGTCACCATGAGTGCACTGTCGAGGGTCCGTGCGTCAGCGCCAACACCACACAAAACAATGGCGATGAGGATGAAAAAAACACAGGCTTCACCAATTCTGAACATGACCGCCCCCCCCAACGTCCGAGATCCGGTGGTGGAGCTTATCAGTAACCGAAGGCGTAGTGGTCAGAAATCCAGTGACGTGATGCCCTCTTTGACGGCAAATTTTGTCAGTTCCGCAATACTGTGGAGGTCCAGTTTGGCCATCAGGTTCTGGCGGTGTGTATCGACAGTCTTGACGCTGACCCCCAGGACCCCGGCGATCTCCTTGCTCGTCTTGCCCTCGGCGAGCAGCTGTAGTACCTCGTGCTCCCTCGATGTCAGGATTGAAGGCGGCGAGCCTTTGCCGCCGTCCAACTGTTTCATGTAGTCGGTCAGCACCACACCGACAATTTTCGGACTGAGGTACTGTTCTCCCCTTTTCACCGCTCCAATCGCCTCAACCAGTTCCTCGAAGGCACCATCCTTGAGCACAAAGGCACGGGCGCCGGCTTGAATCGCCTGGCGGACCACGATCGGGTCGGACGACATCGAAAGGAAAATCACCCTGCAAACCGGGGTACTCGCCAGGATTTGCCTGGTCGCCTCGATTCCGTTGAGGCCCGGCATCTGGAGATCCATGATGACGATTCCCGGTTTGAGGCGTGTTGCCATGGAAACCGCCTGGCGCCCATCCTCAGCCTCTCCTATGATTTCGACGCCGCCCTCCTTTTCCAACAAGACTCGAAGCCCGTGTCGGAGAATCTGGTGGTCGTCGGCAAGGAGAATCCTCGTCATCAGCCCCAGAATAACAGCGCCCACCGGGAAAGCTGTCAGCCATCAGCTCTCAGCCCGACAACAAGAATTACGCGCTTGAACTGATAGCTGACAGCCGATAGCTGAAAGCTCCTAACGCACCACCCGATAAAGAACCGTCGATCCCTGTCGTGTCCAGAGAACGACGCCGGGCACCCCCTCGAACGGATCGTTCGCGTGCAAATCGTAGGTCGTACGCTCCAGTTCACCGAGCACGATCCAGTCGACACCATACCGGTCCAGAGCCTCTCGCCGGTCACGCGGGTCGATGCCGCGGTACATCGTCGCCAGATCCCGTACCCGGTCTTCGATTGCACCCAGACTCTGACCCCGTTGCCGAAGATGCCATTCCCAGCCGACAACCGTCGGTAGCCCGGTGTGCATCGCGATCCGAGTGAACTGACGGTAACTGGGACCGGCAGCCTCGGCGACCACATCGCCAGGGCGCGCCGCACCGTTGAGTGCGTTTATCAGAAAGGCGTCCGTCGGATCACTACGGAGAAAGGCCCTTCCGTCCAGTGTAGGACGCGGTGACGCCTTTCGCGGTTGCAGCCATCCTTGCGCGACGCCCAGCGGCAGATTGACCAGGGCAACCGGCGCCAGTACGAGGAATACCGACAGGGTGACGGACAGCATTCGACCCCGTGCCCGCAGGAGCACGATCGCCAATGCCACCGCCAGCAGCAACCAGGCCCCGTTATAGACCTTGAAGATCGTATTCATGCGGTCCATCAGCGTCAGTCGTTCAGCCAGGGCGACGACGACCATTGCGGTGCCGGCCAGTGACCAGGCGGTCGCCAGCCACCGGTCCGCCGCCCACCGGATCATCGTCAGAAACATCGCCGC
>JBDLIO010000505.1:0-3138 GCA_039714865.1 Acidobacteriota bacterium
TGTTCTCTGGCTATATCTTCGTTCGCCAAACACCTGATTTGCAGTCTCACACCCTGAGGTATTGCTCCGGAGTCCAGTACCCAGTGATCTTTGACGGTATCCTCGCCCAGGTCGAGAGCGATTTCATTGAGGCTCTCCGGGCGATGGAAGGGGATCGGGGGTATATCCTCCACGAAGAGATTGACCGGGGACTGGAACCGGGGTGCCTGGTCAATATTTCAGGCGGGTCGTTGCATGGTCTTCAGGGTGTGTTCGACGGGTATGTCAACGGGAATGATCGAGCTCAGATCTTCGTCGAGTTCTTGCGACGGCGTACTCTTTTGGAGGTCGAGACCATTCGGTTGACACCAACGGCGTGATTTGGTGGGCGGGTTACACTAACCGCGGAGGAAAGATGAGTGACAAAAAACGAGCATTGGTGACCGGTGGAGCCGGATTTCTGGGATCGCATCTGTGCGAGCGTCTGCTCGACGAGGGCCTCGAGGTCGTGTGCATGGACAATCTGATCACCGGGGACGTGGAGAACGTTGAGCATCTGTTCGGGCGTGACGGATTTGTTTTCGTCAAATATGACGTGACCAACTTCATCGATGTGCCTGGACGGCTGGATTTCATCCTGCATTTTGCATCGCCGGCTTCGCCGATCGACTATCTCAAGCTACCGATCCAAACCCTCAAGGTCGGGTCTCTCGGCACCCACAAGGCTCTGGGTTTGGCCAAGGCCAAGGGTGCGCGCTTCCTGCTGGCTTCGACGTCAGAGACCTACGGTGATCCCCTGGTGCACCCGCAGCCGGAAAGCTACTGGGGCAACGTCAACCCCGTGGGGCCTCGAGGGGTCTACGACGAAGCCAAGCGGTTCGCCGAGGCGATCACGATGGCCTACCACCGCCACCACGGAGTCGATACGCGCATCGTCCGCATTTTCAATACTTATGGACCGAGGATGAGGGCTGGGGACGGCCGGGTTGTGCCGACGTTCATCAATCAGGCTCTGGGAAATGAGGCCCTGACATGCTTCGGCGATGGCTCCCAGACCCGCTCGTTCTGTTTTGTCGACGATCTCATCGAAGGCATCTACCGATTATTGCTTTCGGACCACGTCGAGCCGATGAATATCGGCAATCCGGCGGAAATGACTGTCCTGCAGTTTGCCGAGGAGATCGTGCGGTTGACCGATTCTGCTTCCGAGATCGTCTTCACCGAGTTGCCGGAGGACGACCCCAAGGTTCGCCAACCCGATATCACAAGGGCACGGGCAATGTTGGACTGGGAACCGAAGGTCTTGCTGGAGCAAGGGTTGCGGCGGACGATCGATTACTTCGCGGCAAGACGGTGAAGAACATCGAACGTCCAACGTCCAACGTCGAAGTAGGAACCGGCGCCAGCCCGAAGGGCTGCCGAGCGATAGGCTCGGGCCTGCGAAGCCGGTAGTGTCGGCAGGGAACCGCCAGCATTCTCGATAAGCCGAAGGTCTGACCAGACCTAAGCCCTTTAGTCAGGTTGGCTGCACCGAGTGGCGGTTTGGTGCAGAATAGCCGCGCGCTCTCTGAGTTCACACAGAATAGGAATTTGTAGGCGGGTCCTTCAGGGCCCGCTATCGATTGGGCGCAGGCGTTTCCCCCCGCGAAGTATTGAAACTACCAACGGATCAAAAAACAATATCCAATCGGTATGTTTGGCTCGCAGTGTCCTACTTTGAAGTTGAGCGTTGAGCGTTGGACGTTGAACGTTCCTTTTGTTTCCTGGCTTCCAGCGTCCCAGCATTCTCTATCAGCAGAGCCGCCTTCAGCACATCCTCGGCGGAGTCGGCGAAGATGAAGGTGGCCTTCTTGCGGGCGGAGGCCGGAAGGTCCACCAGGTCCCTCTCGTTTCGACGTGGCAGCAGAATTTCGGTGATGCCGGCCCTCAGAGCCGCAAGGACCTTGGCCTTGATGCCGCCGACGGCCAAGACGTCGCCGCGAAGGGTAATCTCGCCGGTCATGGCCAGATCGTGCCGGATCGGACGATCGGCGGCCACGGAGAGGATCGCGGTCAGCATGGTGACACCGGCCGAAGGACCGTCCTTGGGTACGGCGCCCTCAGGCACGTGCACGTGAATGTCGTGGGTATCGAACCATTCGGGCTTCACCCCCAAGGCTTCGCCATGCGCGCGGGCTCGTGAGAGGGCGGCGGAGGCCGACTCCTTCATCACGTCGCCCAGGCTGCCGGTCAGCTTGAGGTTGCCCTTGCCGGGCAGGGCCAGGGCCTCGATAAGAAGAACGTCACCGCCGACGGTGGTGTAGGCCAGGCCGGTAGCCACGCCGATGCCGGCTTCGGCCAGGTGTTCCTCGGAAGCAAAGGGCCTCGGGCCCAGCAGGCGTTCAACCAGCGCCGGGTTGATGGTGCGGGCGCCGGTCTTGCCGGAGGCAACATTGACCGCCAGCTTGCGGCAGACGGCGCTGATCTTCTGCTGGAGGTTGCGGAGACCGGCCTCCCGCGTATAGCCGGCGACCAGGAGTTTGAGGGCAGCCGGAGTGAAGGAGGCCTGGGAAGTTTCGAGTCCGGTCTCCTCAATGCTTCGGGGGACCAGGTGCCGTTTGGCGATGACCAGTTTTTCCTCTTCGGTGTAGCCTGAGAGCCTGATGATCTCCATGCGGTCGAGAAAGGCCGGCTGGATGGTGTCGGTGACGTTGGCCGTCGCGATGAACAATACCTTGGACAGGTCGACATCGAGGCCGAGGTAGTGGTCCCGGAAGGCGTGATTCTGTTCGGGGTCCAGGACTTCCAGTAGTGCGGACGATGGGTCGCCGCGGACGTCGGCGCCCAACTTGTCCACTTCGTCCAGCATGAAAACCGGGTTGGCCGTGCCGGCCTGGGATATACCCTGGACGATGCGGCCCGGCATGGCTCCGACATAGGTTCGACGGTGACCCCGGATCTCGGCCTCGTCCCTGACGCCGCCCAGGGAGTGGCGGACGAAGCGGCGTCCGAGGGCTTGGGCGATGGATCGCCCGAGCGAGGTCTTACCGACGCCGGGAGGGCCGACGAAGCACAGGATCGGACTGCGCCCCTCAGGTTTGAGGCGGCGCACGGCGAGGATCTCGATGATGCGTTCCTTGACCTTGTCCAGGCCGAAGTGGTCCTGGTCGAGGACTTCGC
>JBDLIO010000506.1:0-3136 GCA_039714865.1 Acidobacteriota bacterium
CCGAAAATGGGGGTTTCCGGCCTTCAGGTAATTCTCAGGCACCGAGGGTCTCTGCACAATCTGGTAGTTGAAAACTACGTCCATGTACAGTTAGTCTTTGAGACAATGGAGGTGAATATGTTCGATTGGCTCGGAAAAGGCACTTCGACGGATCAACTGATCGCCAAAGGGCAATACCAACGGGCCATCAACGTGATCCGGGAAGACCTCCGCCGGGGGCCAAAAAGCGCCCGCCTCCTGCAGAAACTGGCTGACGTACTGATTCTTGCTGAGGAGAAAAACAAGGCAATCTCGATCTACCACCATCTCGTCGATGATTTCGCCAACGCCGGGTTCTTCCCCAAGGCGATCGCCATCGCCAAGAAGATCCAGCGCCTCGATCCGGAGAACGCCATCGTCCAGGCACAGCTCAGTTCCATGATCGAAACCAAAGAGACGGAAGAAGCAGCGGCTGCAGCCTTCAAGGCCCGAACGTTGAAGCCGATCTTCGCCACCGAGGATGAAACGGACGAGGGCGAATTCGACATCGTCATCGAAAGCGACGGCGGCGCTGCAGCCAAGTCGGCTTCGAGAACAACCTCAATCTTCCAAGGTTCCCCGCTCTTCCAGGACATGACGCCTGCCGAGGTCATGGCCCTGGTAGAAGGTCTGCAACTTCGCACCTTCGAACCGGGAGAAATCGTCGTCACCGAAGGCGAGGCAGGAAGGTCGATGTTCCTGCTGGCCAGCGGCATCGTCCGGGTCTACGTTCGCAACGATCAGGGTGCCAACAACGAAGTCCGCAGCATCGACCAGGGCGATTTCTTCGGAGAGATTTCACTGCTCACGGGATCCCACCGTACGGCGACCATCACGGCCGCAACCGCCTGCGATCTTCTGGAACTGAATCGGGACGATTTGGTATCGATCGCCCAGGAGTTTCCTCAGGTCCTGACAATCATCGAGGCCTTTTGCACTCGCCGCTCGGGCAGTGACGAAGAGGCCGACGCCCGGAAGAGAGCGGAGTAGATTTTGAAACCGAGGTCGATCACCGTCGCCGGGGCCCTTGTCGTGATTTTGACCGCGATCGGCGGCTTCGCAGGTGAACTCTACATCGGCGAATACGTTGAGGGCGCAGGCCTCAAAAAACGAGCGGATCTTGATCTCGCGATCGAGATCGTCAATCCGACAGGACTGGATGTCGATCTAGCCGTGGGCCAGTACAAAATTCTGATCTTTGCCGACGGCAGCACGACGCCGACCGCCTCCGTCGTCCTCTCGGGAAACGTCGAAGCGGGCACGGCGTTTGTGGTAGTAAACGCCGGCGCCTCCCCCGGCCTGCTGGCCCTGGCCGATTTGACGTCGGCATCGCTGGTTTTTGACGGCAACGATGTCATCCTGCTGGTCCGGTTTCAGGCACCGATGAGGCTCGACCTGCCATTGGACGTCATCGGGCAGGTCGGCGCCAACGTCCAGTGCTGGTCCTATCCGGTCGACACCTGTGACTCGCTCATCAGTACCGTCGATGCCACCGTCAGGCGCTCCGGCACCTACCTGGGCGGCGTCATCGACCCGAATGCCCCCTTCGCCTTCGACCCGGCGATGTGGCAAGGCGTTGGGGAGGGCAACTGGCAAGGCCTCGGCATCGTCGGTTTCGGCCCCCTTTTCGCCGATGGCTTTGAGAGCGGCGACATGACGGAGTGGTCGGAATCGACGGCACCCTGATAACGGACCACGACAAATCTTGGCGGCCGTGGGCCGCGGCGGCCATCCGGGGCAATCTGTTGCTCACGAGCATACCGGCCACAGAAAAGCGGACGAACGTGCCGTGCAAACGTCTCTCTCCCGCATTCAGGCGCCTTCAGGTTTTTTCGAGAGCCACCAGACTCTTCGCTGCCCTATCGGCGATCAAGCCGAAGGCGTCTTCCCGGGCAGTTCGCTCCAGCTCTCGAAGCCGTTCCCTGGAACCTGCAACATCACCCTCGGCAGCATCCAGGCGAGCCTCAATCAGACGTGACTGACGGCAACCGGCCGTGGCCTCCCGGTCGTCACACAGCCCCTTGAGGGCTTCCCGAGCCTTGACCAGATCACCCATGCTCTCGGCGACTTCCGCCATCGAAAGGGCAACGACCTGCAGGACCTCCCGGTCGGAGAGGTCCTGTACCAACTCTACGGCCCGCTGGGCTTCGGTCAGGGCGGCCGGCGTGTCTCCAGCGGCCAGCAACCCTCGCGCGAGCACCGAGCGAGCGAGCGCCTCCGAGGGCGAATGACCGCCCTCGGCCAGAGCATCGACGGCGATCGTGGCGTCGGAAACAGCCTGTTCAACATCCTGCCGTTCGAGCAAGGTGCGGGCCATGGCGATGCGACTCTGCTCCACTTCGACCGCCAGCCCCAGCGCCTGACGGAGGTCGAAGCCTTCTCGGTGGAATCTCATGGCACGTTCGAGATCACCACGGTAAAACCAGAGATCTCCCAGTGCCGCCAGGGCAGCCGCTTGGGAGTTCCGGCGTCCGATTTCTTCGAACACCGGCAAGGCCCGTTCATAAAGCTCTTCTGCCTCGGCGAGGCGCCCCTGAACAACCCGGATCTCAGCCAGATTGCACATGGTGACGGCCTCATACGCCAGATTCCCGACTTCCCGAAAAATGACCTCGACCTGTGCCAGGGCATGGGCAGCGCCCTCGAGCTCGCCTGCCCGTTGGCTGATCATCGCCAGGTTGCCCAGGGCTCCGGCTTCGCCCCGCCGATCCCCGATCCGCCGAGCTGCCGCCAACGCCTCTTCCAGCAAGATCCTCGCATCATCAACATGGCCTTGCTGCAGCGCAAGGGCACCAATCAGATTGAGGGTCTGCGACAGACGAAGCCTATTGCCGGAGTCTTCGAAGATACGCCGGGCATCCAGGAAGGCTCTGTTGGCCTCGTCCGCCTCGCCCATCCGATAGTGGGCCTGGCCCTCCACGATCAAGGCGAGGCCTTCCAACTCCCGGGCCCTGAGGGTTCGGGCCCCCTCGATGGCCTGCCGGGCCGCCTCCAGTTGCTCGTCATATTCGGACAGCGTGCGGGCCGCGCGCGCCCTCTGGTAGCTGATCAGTGGGTCGTCCCCCGACGGCGGCGGAAGCTCGGCCAAGCGGTCCAGTGTCTCCAGAGACTGCTCCCC
>JBDLIO010000507.1:0-3129 GCA_039714865.1 Acidobacteriota bacterium
CTTTGATGAGGAAGGATCGATGGGCTACCCCTTAATCTCGATTTATATCTATCCGTCGGAGCTAAAAAAAACATTCGAAATACTGACCAGCATTTATCCCCTTAAGGGGAGCGATTACTATCTTCAGTTTTCCGGTGCAAGGATCACTTATAACCCACATCGTATCCTGTTCGACAGGGTTACCGGTATAGAAATCGGAAATGACGACACCGGATACACACCGCTTGATTATTCCAAATCCAACAAAACACTCCTGCGGATCGCGGCCGATATATACAATGCCACATTCCTAAAAGTTATCGGCGGGTTTACCTGGAATATTCTGGAGATCGTCCCAAAGGACAGATATGGCAAGCCCATCGACGACTTGAGGACCGCGCGCGTGGATACGTCCAGCAAGGCACCGGGCATCCAGGAACTGAAGGAATGGGTCGCTGTTGTTGAATATATCAGACATCTTGACGACACCTCGGGCAATGGCCTGTCGGATATCCCGGATAAATACAGGGGGCCGGAAAAAGGCCCGGCCCCTTTGTCCTGCACAGCATTTATCTCAGCTGATCATGTAAACGAGAACTCCTACAGTGTCGCTTCTTCCTTGAGTTCCTTGGTCATCAGGTCGTGAACCGCTTCTTCCGGGTCGGTCTTCCCCAGCAGGAGATCGCTGATCGTATCGACGATCGGCATGTAGACCCCGTGGCGCTTGGCCAGTTCAGCGGCGGCAGGAGTCGTCCTGACTCCCTCAACCACTTCGTTCATCGATGCCAAGATGGCCTGCAGCGACTCCCCCCGCCCCAGACGCTGCCCCACCGTCCGGTTTCTCGAGAGTGCCCCGGTGCAGGTCAGGATCAAATCGCCCATGCCGGCCAGACCCCTGAAGGTCGAACTGTCCGCACCCATTGCTACTCCCAGGCGCGTGATCTCATGCAGACCCCGCGTCATCAGGGCCGCCTGCGTATTGGCGCCCAGTCCCAGCCCGTCGACAATTCCCGCGGCGATCGCCACCGGGTTCTTCAGGGCCCCGGCCAACTCCACACCAACCAGATCCCGACCCGCATAAAACCGCAGATGGCGGTCCGAAAATGCCTCTTGCAGACGCCCGGCCACCAGGATGTCCGGACAGGCCAGAACCGCCAGGGACGGAACTCCTTGCACAACTTCCCGCGCAAATGTCGGCCCCGACAGAGCGCAAAACCGGGTCGGGGGCAGATTGAGTTCGTCAAACGCGATCTCATCCATTCGTTTCAGGGTCGTACCCTCGATGCCCTTGGATGACGAAACGACCGTCACCTCGGGTCGCAGAAAACCGCTCAGAGTATCCATCACCGGCCTACTGAACTGCACCGGCACAACCCAGATCCAGACATCCGAGTGGCGAGCCACCAGTTCCAAATCCGAACTGGCGATCAACCCGGGATGCAAATCGAGGTCGCTGAGAAACAACGGATTCCTGTGGTTCCGGTTGATCCCCTCGGCGACCTCCGGCTCCCGCGCCCACGCTCGAACGTCCAGACCCCTCCTGGCCATTTGCTGGGCCAAGGCGGTACCCCATGAACCTAAACCAAACACACTGACCTTCATGATTTCCCCTTGTGGTCCCAGTCTTCAAAACCGATGCGGGGTTCGGTTCCCCGCATCAGGTTCTCCATATTGGGTCGATGTTTCACGACGATCAACGCCGAGACGGCGACGACGGCCCACATCACGGGTTCAGGCGGATGCTCCAACACATAAAGCATCACCGGAAAACAGGCGGAGGCGATCATCGACCCCAGGGCAACGAACCGTCCAACGACGACCACCACCAGCCAGACGAGAAACGCCGCGCCCGCGGCTGCAGGCGCCAACACCAGGAAGGCGCCGAAACCGGTAGCCACGCCCTTGCCGCCTCGAAAACGAAGCCAGACCGGAAAGATGTGACCGACGACTGCCGCCAGCATCGCAAGAGCCAGCCACCGGCTGGCCGGGTCATACCACTGCATCACCATCACCGGGAGGGCGCCCTTGGCCATGTCGACCAGGGTCACGACGGCGCCGATTCTCAAGCCCGCGGCCCGAGCCGCATTGGTCCCCCCAACATTGCCCGAACCGGAAAGGCGCACGTCTTTCCCGGTGACCCACTTGACGACAAGCAGGGCTGTCGGCAGCGAGCCCAGAAAGTAGGCCCCCACCACGATCACCACTTCACCAATCAAACCAATCGAATCCTCTCGAAATCAGTGTACACGGCTCCACCGCGCCGCAGTTCACTGGTGAACACCACGACCTCTCGCGCCTGGAACTGCGGCAAGCGCAGAGCCTGGCCCCAATCGAGGAAGGCCCGAACGGCACCCGCCCGCCACGGCTTCACAAGACGTGCCTGGGTCAGGTGCAGGGTCCAGGGCTCACCTGGAGCCTCGAGGCCGAGTACCGACGTTGCCTTGTCGACGCCTTCGAGCACCGCTTCGATACCAGATGCCTCTCCGCCGATCCACGCCACCCGGGGCCGCGAGGGACCGGGGAAAAATCCGGCGCCACCGAGGGACACGCTCACTGCGGGGACGCCCTCGAGATCTACCGCTAACCGTTCGGCCATCGTCTCGAGCCCATCCCGAGGCACCTCTCCCAGGAACCGAAGGGTCAGATGCTGGTTCTCGACCCGCACCCACCGGGCCTTCGGAAGTGTACTTTCCAGTTCTCGCCGGCTCGAGACCAGGGTGCCGACCACATCCTCGGGGATTTCCAGCGCTACGAACGCCCGAAGCCCTTCCTCGTTTTTCTCTCTGCGGCTCTGCGTCTCTGCGTTTCTTCCCCTGTTCCCTTTCATCTCGCTCCAATGTGCAATTGCCGCCGCAGGAGATCGAGTACAACATTGACGCTCCACTGACGCACGATATCCCGGTCGCCGGGAAACACACGATGTCGAGCCACCACGCCGGCCGGGCCCGCCACCGCCCAATGAACCAGACCGACCGGCTTCTCGTCGGTGCCTCCGGAGGGCCCCGCGATGCCGGTGACAGCAAGGCCCCAATCGGTTCCGAACCGTCGCCTGATGCCTTCCGCCATTGCCCGGGCGACCGGCTCGGAGACGGCGCCGTGCCCGATCAGCAGTTCCTGAGGCACACCAACCATCTCCTCCTTGGCCTCGTT
>JBDLIO010000508.1:0-3128 GCA_039714865.1 Acidobacteriota bacterium
ATTTTGTCTTATTTTTTACCATTAAAATTGCATTCCCCTTTTCGCTGTATTCGACCTTATCCATATAAGACCGTATCAAGAGCAAGCCACGTCCAGAATCCCGCACGGGTTCCTGAGAAAGCTTTACTCTGCGACAAACATCGAATTCGGGGACGGGAACGGGCACGGCGGCAAGGTCGGCATCGGAGTCGGTCTTCGTCGTCACGTCTTTCCCGCGACGTCGGCTCCTTTCTGGTTTCGGGCCCAGACAGGGCTTTTTTCACCGCATCAGAGATGTACTGGTTAGCGTAGCCGACAATGGCCGCCCCGTTTCCTCCGGTGTAGTCGATATATCCGACGTTGTCGACATCGAAGAGCCGTGCACCCTGAGCCTTGTGAATCAGAAGCCTGTTCTCCACGAGATCCCGAACCCTCGGCAGGTTTCGGGCCCGTTCCACGATTTCGTCTCGCCGTTTACCCATTGATCCGTCCATCGGACAACCGACTAGCTGCCGGCATCGTCCTCATCCCCGAAAAAGAAACAATCCCTGCACCGTTTCGAGCAAAACTGTCTTCCATACCCGTCTATCGTACAGCGATGGCAGAAGAGGGTACGACAGATCATGCACAGTTGCAATCCCTCTTCACTGCCACGGACCCCACAGGATGGACAGGGTGTTCCGCGTTCTGGTTCCTCCATTGTCATCTGAACAGTATACGCCTAACCCGGTGGAGCCGGAACCGAGATGCCAGACCGGCCCGGATTCAGAGCTCGGGAACGGGCACGGGCACGGGCTCGGGAGCAGCCCCGGTTGACACCTGGACTTTCTGGAAATATATTTGCCGCCCCGTGGCGGTGTAGCTCAGGGGTAGAGCAGGGGTCTCATAAGCCCTGTGTCGGTAGTTCAAGTCTACCCACCGCCACCATTTTTTCTTTCCCGTTTCTCTTGTACGCCGGTTGTGGACCTCGGACTGAGCCCTGTATTGGTTTTCAAGAGATCCTCGTTTGCCCGTCGCACCCCGGACCAATCCAGGCCCCACTCCGAGGTAGGGACATCGCGCATCGCCCGAAGGGTGATCACGGCGGAGCCGTGGGGGCCGTGAAGCGGCCGGCGTGGGCATGGCCCTTCGCGCGGAAGGGTGGGCGCAGGGCAACAGCTTCGGCCGACCGCCCAAAATGGTCCAAAACCAGTTAGAGTCATCTCATGGACCTCGAAGGTTTTGTCCGCCATTGGAGAACCGTCTTTTCGAACCTGGACGGCTCCACTATCGTCGTCGCCCTCTCCGGGGGTGCCGACTCGACAGCCCTGCTCTACCTGCTCCATCAGGCCGATCTCGGCCTGAAACTCCATGCGACCCACATTCATCACGGAACAAGGGGAATGGAGGCCGACGAGGATTCCCAATTCTGCCGGGAACTCTGCCACGGCCTGGGCATCCCCTTCACAGATATTCGACTCGCCGACGCCGACACCTCGGGCACGGGAAACGAGGCCGCATGGAGGAATCTCCGCTACGCCGCCCTGAGGCGAACCGCCGCCAAGATCGGCGCCTCCGCGATCGCCACCGCCCACAACCGGGACGACGTGGCGGAAGGCGTCCTTCTTCAGCTCCTCCGAGGAGGCGGCCCACGGGCAATGTCGGGCATTCATTCCCACCATCAAGCGCTGATTCGGCCACTGCTCCCCTTTTCCGGAACACAGATCCGGGATTGGCTGCGCCGTCAGGGCCTTGAGTGGCGGGAGGATTCGTCGAATTCCAGTCCCCGGCATCTGCGGAATCGGGTTCGTCACGAGGTCCTGCCCCAACTCGAAGGCATCGAACCGGCCATCCGAAACCACCTGGTTCATTTGGCCCACGCCTTGGCCGACGATGAGCGCTGCATGGCACAGGATCTCGAGGGTCGAGATCTCTGGATTGATCCGTGGCACCCGGACGGAGGCATCCCGATTGACGCGATCGCTCGACTTCCACGAGCTCTGCAGGTCCGATGGCTTCACACACAAGTCGCCCGACTGGGACTCCCGGCAGCCACCCGCCGACAGGGTGAGCTGCTGCTTGAGGTTCTTTCGGGCTCTTCTGCGGCCCTGACTCTGGGTGACCGTTGGGTCCTGAGGCGCACATCGGGGCGCCTTTGGCTCGAGCCGGGACGGAAAATTGAGCCCTACTCGATCAATCTCTCGTCCGGCGAGGTGGAACTTCCGATCCCCGGATGGCATATCACCCTCCGCGATGCGACCATCGACGACACAGCAAATCTGTGGACCCTCCCCATCTCAGCACAGGGCCCGCTCTCCGTCCGGTGTCTCCGGCCCGAAGACCGCTTCGATGATGGACGGCGTCCGGCGGCGGTCCTTCGGGCATTCCTGCCTCGCCACCTCCGTCGCATTTGGCCCATCCTCTTTGGCGGTGATAAACTGTTGTGGATTCCGGGTGTAGCGGCCGACACCATCGCGGTGGACGGGCCACGAATTGTGGAGGTGACGCGCAGATGAGCGACCTACGAGTCGTCTATGACAGTGACCACATCCAGAAGCGAATCGGCGAGACGGCCGCCGTAATCGCCAAGGACTGCACCGACCAGCCTCTGGTTCTGGTGGGTATTCTCAAAGGATCTGCTTTTTTCCTTGCGGATCTGGCCCGCCATTTCCCCCGGCCAGTGGATTTCGAATTCGTCGATGTCGCCCAGAGCCCCGGCGAACGCGGTGAAGTCGTGCAACTGACCTATGCGACCCAGGTCAATGTCAGGGACCGACACGTCCTGGTGCTCAAGGATGTCGTTCACTCAGGAATCACCGAGAATTACCTGATCACCCACCTGAGCCAACAGCATCCCCGATCGATCGAAGTCGTGGCTTTTGTCGACAGGCCGCAACTGCGGCGGGTCAACCTTGCGGCCAAGTACTCGATCTTCACTGATTTGCCCGACGGGTTCCTCGTCGGCTACGGTCTCGGCCCGGGCCAAGACCATTACACAAATCGCCCTGACCTTTGTGTACTCGAGGAGGAGTGACCCCGTATCAATGGGGAACAAAGCCCACGATCACATTGTTATTGGAAGACCGGCATTCTGTTATTTGTAGACCGGGGCACGACAGCGCATTCGGCGGAGCCGCCAACTCTTGACAATCAACAAGACCGGCCCGTGT
>JBDLIO010000509.1:0-3124 GCA_039714865.1 Acidobacteriota bacterium
TCGTGTACTCACGGGCATGAATGGCCGAGGTGGCGAAGAAGACCGGTTTGCCCTGGCCGTCACCGGTCGGTGTGCCGGTGACCTGTGAGTTGGTCAATATGAGGACCATCATGTCGTAGCCGGCGTTGCCGCCGGGTTCGGTCTTTTCCCAACTGTCGCCAACGTCGATCCACTGGGCCAGGGTCGGGTAGTCCACCGCCAACTGGGCGGCCGTCGCGAAGGTCTCTTCGACGGTGCGGTAGCAGGGATAGCCGGGGATTCCGCTGACCTGGCCGGGCAGTCTGAAATGCGGGGCGCAGATCTCGGCGGTCTTCTTTGCGTCGATCTCGATCGGAAGGCCCGTATTCTCAAGCCGTGTGAGACCGTCTGAGTTAACGTCGACGATGAAATAACCTTCTTTGGCCCGAATTTCCCAGGGTTCCGTCCATCGGGCGATGTCTGCGATCACCGCTGGGTCCATGGTGTAGACCCGGACGACCGTTGTGGGGCACTCCGTAGGCAGGGAAGGTTCTCCAGCAAGCAGGGGGACGCTTGTCATCAGGGACAGAACAAGGGATGGAATCGCGAGGATACGTCGCATGGAGGACTCCTGTCTCAGGGGAGGATAGATTGGTGGGGAGTGCGACGCAAGTTGAGAAGAGGGATAGTAATTATTGGAATTATTGGGGACCCTGTTCTTTTCTCACTGTTCTTTTCTCATCCCGACCTCAGCTATCGGGTCTCGGCCAACGCCGCAGTCTCCAGCCCTCACCTGCGGCCCGGGGCCAAACCGGAAAGGAGACTCAAAGCACGAAGATGTGTGAGAACGTCGAGCTAACTCGACCACATCGAGGTGTCGCCGGACTCGAAACCGTCCTGGAAGATCAGCCCGGTGTCACCGCACTCGACGACGGCGCGAATCGCGAAATCACCGTTCACACCCAGGGCGCAGCTCGAAAACCACGCTCCCGGTGGAATGGCATAGATCCCGTTCTTGCCATTCTGGCATCCGTCGAGATCGGTCACCACGCTCGGTCCGGTCGGAGGCGGAGCGTGATCGAATTCCAGCGATACGACGTAGGTCGAACCCTGCTGAACGACGACCGGCACGGGCAGGGCGAACTCGTTCAAGAAGCCGTCGCTCAACTGGGGACCGCTGATCGACGCCAGCTCGGTGCCTGGATTGGGAAACGCCCCGGCGTTGCTGATCACAATTGAGTCATGGAGTTCGTCAGGCGCGGTGCCGGTGGTGGACATCCAGAGAATCCGGACGGCGATCATGCTGCCTTCACACGACGAGGTCAGCCACGCCGCCGCCGCTTCGCCTCCCACGAAACCCGCCTGGATGGTGGCGTTGCCGAAATCAGTCACAGAGTCATTCTGTAAAACGACCTGCTGTGCATTGGCGGTGACGCCCAGGAAGAGGCAACTCACCGCCACGAAAAAAAGGAATAACCGGTAATGAACTCCACGGGGCGCCGTCGTCGAACTACGGAATCGTGCCATGTCAGCCTCCAATGTTGGTGAAAACCGTTGAGCCTACACAACAGTGTAACTGACCCAACAGTTTTGATATGATCATCCCAACAGTTCAATATTCTCAAGGGAGGGTTTCTGGCATGCGGATGAAAACGCTGGTGTTGTCGATCGCACTCTTATTGACGGCGGGTCTGATGTGGGTCGAAGGACTCCGAGCCGACGCAACGCCTCCGAATGACGGCCTGGCGATGGTGACGATCGGGCAAGGTCAAGGAGACACAGCGACCTTTGAACGAGAATGGAAAGAGAGCCCTTTCCGGCAGCAGGGCGCCTGCAACAACCCCGCGGATCTCGCGATCATTAACGATGCAGGCTTCCAAGATATCTTCTTGGCCTGCATGCTGTCGTGTCTCGGATTGCCACAGTGCGTCAGCGACTGCCTCGTCAGTGACACGGGGCTCTCGCAGGGCTGTGCCGACTGTTTTGGAGCACTTGCGGGCTGCGTTGCGATCAATTGTAGCGGCCCCTGTTCCGTCGACCCGAGTTCTCCAGAGTGTCTGGCGTGCATGGAAGCCGCCGGCTGCACTTCGGACTTTGCAGCCTGCAGTGGGCTCGAATCGATTTTCGCCGACGGTTTCGAATCCGGTGACACCTCGGCCTGGAATTAATCGGCCCCGAAACCTCTCCCATCAGTCTGCAATCGACAGAGGTTACAGGTGATAGAATAACGCCGACAAGTTCATACTCAACCATAGGAACACCATGAAAATCGGGGACCGAATCGGCAACATCCGAATTGTAAAGCGCCTGGGCCAAGGTGGCATGGGCGAGGTTTTCGAAGGCTTCGACGAACGACTCTTGCGCCGGGTTGCCGTCAAGGCCCTGAACCCCGGGTCCTTCGCGTCGGAGGACTCGAGGGCCCGGTTCCTCCGCGAAGCCCAGGTGCTGTCCAGGCTCGACCATGCCAACATCTGCCGGATCCACGGCCTTGAGGAAACCCCCGAAAACGACTTCCTGATCCTCGAATTGCTGGAAGGGCGAACCCTGTCGGAAATTCCGCAGGAAGACCTTTCCCGGGAAGAGAGGCTCCGCTGTGCGCAGGGTATCGCCGAGGCCTTGCACGCAGCTCATCAGGAAGGGATCATCCACCGAGACCTCAAACCCGAGAACGTGATGGTGGTCGGCGCCGACCGGGTCAAGGTTTTGGATTTCGGCATCGCCAGACTGCTGGACCAGCCGATAGAGGTGGATGACAAGGACCTCACCCAGGGTCCGGCATCCACTCCCTCCCCGAGTTCCACACCGACCGAGGTCATTCGACGGCCCGCCACCGGCTCTGAGAGACTGACAGCCTCGTGGACGGCGTCGTCATCATCCGGCGCAGCACTGACCAAGCAAGGGTTCCTTGTGGGCACCCCGGCCTACATGAGCCCGGAACAGGCCGGCGGAGCCGAACTGACCCAGGCCAGCGATCTGTACTCGCTGGGCATTCTCCTCCAGGAGCTCTTCAGCGGTTCTCCAGCATACGATCCGGCGCCGACCCCGGTCGCCCGCATCGTGCAGGTCGCAGAAGGCGACTCGCGACCGATGGAGGACGGCGACCCGGCCGTCGTCCAGCTGATCAAGGACCTCAAGAGTCTCGATCCGGCCGATCGCCCAACTGCCC
>JBDLIO010000510.1:0-3120 GCA_039714865.1 Acidobacteriota bacterium
CCTCCGCCCGCTCGGCGCGCCGCTGCGCACGCAGCACGCGATCGTGGAGTCCCACGAGCACTGCGAAGGCCAGCAGGGGCGGGCCGAGCCAGAGGAGAGAGAGGTCGCCCGGTCCGAAGATCGGAAACCGTTGTGGCAACCAGGCCGAAGAGATTGTCCTCCGCGGCCTTCTGCATGACCGTCGGAAGCTGTTCCCCAGTCGATACCTCCTGGGTCCACACACTCAAGGTGAGGGCCCCTTCCGATCGGGCGACGTGGTAACTGCCGCCGACCACGTAGTCGGCCCCGGTTCGGCTGTAGAGCAGAGCCAGAGTCTCCGCAGTCAGGGTCTTGAGGTCAGTCAACCCCAGTTCGGACCGGATGCGTGCCATCGCCTCCCCGGGGACGGTCCGGATGTCCCCACCCCCGGCCAACTCGGACGACAGAGTTTCGGCCAGCGCGGTAGAAATCCAGTCGACCCCGGGGTCATGCTTGAGGTTGGCAAATCCAAGCACTGCGAGCGTCTTGCGCGGATCCTCTCCTGAATCCAGAGCAAAGAAGACTACGGCGGCCACTGCGGCGATGATGACCGCGGCCGCCGCGGCGGAGATCTTCTTCAATCGGCGTCTGCTCTGAGCGAGCGGCCGGCCCCCACGATCCACACGCCAGGCCTTGCCGCTGTCCGGCGGGGGCTGCTGGGCTTCCTGGTCGTCGGCCCTCACCATGAAAACCCGAATCGGTTGATCCACACCCTTGAAACCATATCGGCCGGCGAAGATCCACAAAACCTCGTGCCCGTCGAAGTCGAAACCGACGGCGGCTCGTTTGGCCAGATCGTGGGTGCCGCTGGTCAAAAGCGTCTGCCCGCCAAGTCCCAGCGACATCAATCGCGCCGCCATCGGCTTTGCCAGGCCCTCGACTTCCAACGGCTTGGCACCCCGGGCGACATCCTCAGGCGAGTTCTGGCGCACCCACACTTCGCCGAGGTGTATTCCCGCCCGCGCCTCCAGAAGAATGTCCTCTTCAGCACCCAGTTGGCTGAGCGCCCGATGGTATGCCAGGGAGTAAGCAACGGCATCAACCGGCCGGTCAAACAGCAGCAGAAAACCATCGGTCTTGTCGATCTCGATGCCGTTGTGCCTGGTCAGGAGGTCGCGGGCCAACCGATCATGCCGGCCGAAGATCTCAAAGGCACGTTCGTCGCCCAATGACTCCAGCAGTTTTGTGCTGTCAACCAGATCGGTGACCAACAAGGCCCTGAGAACGGCGCCGTCAGACGAAGGGGAGGGCGAAGACACGATTGACGTCATCCCAGAACACTCTCCCGGGAACATTCAAAGGTCGGACGAAAAATCACGGCCCGATTATAGGCTGACCTGACCCGAATCGATAATTTCCGACAATTCCCGGAAGGGCTCTCCCCAGGGCAGGCAAAGGGACCCGTCCCTGAAGTTCCCTATCGCCGATCACTCCATTCTTATCCTCCATCCTTCCTTCTTCATCCTTCATTCCAAGGCACCCTCATCTACCGCTATACTCGAACGATGCGATATCCACAGACATCGGGTCTCTGACTCCGTCTGAGCCTACGAGGGAGGACTCATGGCCAAGAAACCGACGACGACGAACTCCACAAACGACGGCGTCACCCGCCGAGGATTCATCAGTACCGTTGGAGCCGGCGCCCTCGGTGCGGCGACCATCGGTTCGAGCCGGGCCGAGGCCGTTCCGGAAATCACCGCTCCCGAGGCCATGGTCCAGATCGGACTCGAGATCAACGGCAGGCTCCATCGTCTGCTGGTCGAGCCTCGCTGGACCCTGTTGTTCGTCCTGCGCGAACGGTTGGGACTGACCGGCACCAAGGTCGGCTGCGAAAGGGGCGAATGCGGTTCGTGCACGGTCCTGATCGACGGACAATCCCGCTACGCCTGCATGACCCTGGCCGTCGAGGCCGAGGGTTCCCAAATCACGACGATCGAGGGCCTGATGGACGGCGAGGCTCTCGGCGATGTCCAGCAGGCCTTCGTCACCGAAGACGCCTTCCAGTGCGGTTATTGCACGCCCGGGCAGATCATGGCCGCCGAGGGACTGCTGCAGGCCAACTCCTCCCCGACCACCGAGGAGATCCGAAAGGGCATGAGCGGCAACCTCTGCCGTTGCGCCGCCTACCACCACATCGTGCGGGCGGTCGACAGGGCTGCCGACACTCGCAGGGAAGGAGATGACCGATGAGCGACGAAACTCCCTATTGGATAGAGGGTTCCGTTCCGGAAACACCAACTCCGGCCGAGTATCCCGAACCTTGGAAGACCACAAACGTCATCGGCAAACGCATGGCCCGCGTCGATGCCTACGAACGAGTCAGCGGCACGGCCGTCTACCCCTCCGACGTGATCCTTCCCGGCATGCTCTACGGGGCGATTCTTCGGTGCCCCCACGCGCGGTCCAGGGTCCTCTCGGTCGATGCCGCATCCTCCGAAGCGATGCCCGGCGTTCATGCGGTGATCACGGCTTCGACACCGGAAGCCGACATCCCGTGGACCTACCGGAGAGGACCGGAGAGCCGGCTTTTCCCGACCCTGTGTCAACACGAGGGAGAAGCGGTCGCCGCCGTCGCGGCCGAGACACCCCAGCAGGCTGTCGATGCGTTGCGGGCGATCCGCGTAGACTACGAGATCCTCCCCCACGTCGCCGACCAGGAAACCAGCTCAGGTCCCGAGAGCACAAAAATCTGGGACGACGGCAACGAGCTGCCGGCCAGGCCGCCATACGAACGAGGGGACATCGACACGGGTTTCTCCGAGGCGGATGTTGTCCTCGAACGCACCTTCACAACCGCCTGCGAGATCCACAGTCCGATGGAGACCCACGGCTGTGTCGCACAATGGGATGGCGACCGCCTGACCTTGTGGGAGTCGACCCAGGGGGTCTTTGCCGTTCAGGCCCGAATCGCGGAGATTCTCGGTCTGCCGCTTTCCAAGGTCCGGATCATGGGCCACTACATGGGCGGCGGCTTCGGATCCAAACTCCAGGCAGGCAAGTCCTCGATCATCGCGCCGATCCTCGCACGCCTGACTGCCCGGCCGGTCAAGCTCGTGCTCTCCCGTGAGGAGAACATGCTCTGCGTGGGCAACCGGCCGC
>JBDLIO010000511.1:0-3117 GCA_039714865.1 Acidobacteriota bacterium
CACAGTGCCGTGCTGGTGGCACGCGGCAAGACCGATCCGACGACTGCGGTCGGCTGGGTCGGCGCCTCACCCGTGGAGGCGATTGCCGGCCTGGCCCGCAAGCTGCCGCACTACCAGAAGTACTCGTATCTGGCTTTCAAGGGCCCCGAGCCCTCCAATACGACCAAGGGAATGTGGACGCCGGTCGGTTCGCCGCTGGTGCGAAATCTGAGCGATGGTCCGATGCCTGAACTGGTGCTGCCCAAGAGCGTGCCGTTGGCCGATTTGCCGCCGGTGTACGAGGCCGAGAATTTCGGCAAGACAGTCCGTTTCCTGGCTGACCCCGCCCTCGAAGGGCGCGGTCTTGGGTCCGAAGGACTGGCCAAAGCGACCGACTGGGTCGAGCAGCGGTTCGAGGAGATCGCCCTGTCTCCCGGTGCCGAGGACATGCGTCAGACCTGGTCCTTCAGTGGAGGCGAGCCCGAGCGCGAGATGGAGTTGACCAATCTTGTAGCCCAAATTCCCGGGAACGACCCGGCCCTGGCCAACGAGCCGGTCGTCGTTGTCGCACATCTGGATCATCTGGGACACGGCTGGCCCGGTGTCCGTGAGGGCAACGAAGGGCAGATTCATCCGGGGGCCGACGACAACGCTTCGGGTGTCGCCGTGCTGTTGGAGCTGGCCAGGGCACTCAAGGCTGAAGGGCCCCGACCTCGCTCGGTCATCTTCCTCGTCACAACCGCGGAAGAGATCGGTCTCGTCGGCGCCCGTCACTGGGTCAAGAGCCTGCCGGAGGGCGTCAAGCCCTTTGCCGCAGTCAATCTGGATACCGTCGGTCGACTCAAAGAGGGGTCCCTCTTCGTACTCAATTCCGACACCGCCCGGGAGTGGCGCTTCATCTTCATGGGCGTCGGCTACACCACCGGTGCGCCGGTCAAGATCGTCACCGAGCCGCTGGATGCCTCGGACCAGGGCGCCTTCATCGAGGCCGGAATTCCGGCGGTGCAGCTCTTCACCGGACCGACGGCCGATTACCACCGGCCCTCGGATACCATCGAGAAGCTGGACCTCGAAGGCATGGCGACCGTCACCGAAGCGGCCAAGGAGACCATCACCTACCTGGCTGACCGGAAAGAGCCTCTGACCGTCACCATCAATGCGGCGGCGCCCGGGGCGGCGGCGGGAGGGCACCCGGGAGGTGCTCCGAGCAGTGGTCAGGGCGAGCGCCGGGCCAGCCTGGGGACCATGCCGGACTTCGGCCATCAGGGCCCGGGCGTCAAGGTCCAGGCGGTGACGCCGGAATCCGCCGCCGACAAGGCGGGCATCCTGCCTGGCGATATCGTGCTCGAGCTGGACGGAAAAACCGTCGAAGGCCTGCGCTCCCTCTCGGGCATCCTCAAGGCCCGGCAGCCGGGAGACGAGGTGCCGGTCAAGATTCTGAGAGGCGACGAAGAGATCTCGATGACGGTCGTGCTGACGGCGCGGTAGGACCGGCACCTCAAGACCACCCCAACAGGGGACATCCCCGCCCCTACGAGGGGGATGTCGTTGAATCCGGGCGGGGATAAATCTCGCCCCTACGAGGGGAATGCCGTTGAATCCAGGCGGGGATAAACCTCGCCGGTACGAGGGCGAAGGCGGATGCCGAATGAGTGATTCCCTCCAATTGAGAGCGCGGAAGGTGGGTTCGCAGGCCGCCATGCGTGGTTCTCAGGCGCTTTGAGGACTGATTGGAAAAAAACGGCGGGCCGGATGGCCCGCCGTTGATGTGTTCTCCGATTGCTGATAGCTACTCCAGAACCAGCGCCAATGCCTGCCGATGGAGTTGGCCCATTCGGCCCTGGTCGAGCAGTTGCAGGTCGCGCAGTTCGTAGGGTGCGCCCAGCCCTGAGTCTTCGAGCATTGCGGCGTCGAAGTGCAGGTCTAAGCTGCCGACGCCTTGTGGCATCCAATTTGCCGTGTTGCCGACACCGAGGGTTACGACTGAATCCTTCTCGAACACGTGGATGGCATAGCGGGCCGCCGGGTCAGCGACCGTTCCGGTTGAACGCAGGGTGAAGAGACCGGCGCCCAGTGCTGGGTCTATCCGGAAGGCCGCTGTGCCCTCGGCAAAGGGAGTGCCGGCGGCCTCGGATTTCCACATGTACTGCTCGAAGTCGCAGTTGATCACCGTGTAGTTGCTGCTGTTGGGCAGCCCGGATCTGACCGTGTTGACGAAATCCCAGGTCCAGTAGTCCGAGGCGGCGTTGGTCTGGTGACCGGTACCGTGGACCAGGGCGACGCCGGTGGCAGCCGAAGCCGGCAGGGCCGCGAGCAGACAGACGATGACAAGAAGACGTTTCAAATGCATCTCTTTCCCCTTCAATACAGGTTTCAGTTCTCATGACCGTTGTGGGCCGGTTAGTGAATGATGACTCAGTTGTAGGAGCACGCCCGATTCAAGTAAAGGCGCACTGCGGCAGAATCGGGAGGATTTACACGCAGGTGACAACTGCCGTCAAAGGAGTGCTTCGAGTTCCATCTGGAGACATTGTCCTGCCGATTCTTCTATCAGGATTTCTGATCCTCAACCTTTGGGCCCACCAGGCCCAAGGCCTTGATCCGTCGGTAAAGTGTTGCGCGACTGATGCCCAGAGTTTCCGCGGCAGCATCGACCGAAGGATGGCGTGCCAGGGCCAGTGTGATTTCGTCGGCCTCGACCCGCTCAAGGGCGGCCGCCAGGGCTCCGCCGCGGCCGCCCTGGCCCTCATTCCGAATCTCCTCACTCAACCTGGTGCAGTCCAGAAGTTCTCCGTCTTCGAGAAAGAGGGCCGATCGTGCCATCTCCTGCTCCAATTGGCGGATGTTTCCCGGCCAGCTGAAGGCCATCAGTACATCGACGGCGGCTTTGGAGATGCCTCTGACGCGAAGACCGATCTTGTCGGCCTCGGCAGACAGGAAATGAGCCGCCAGGTTTGGAATGTCCGCCCGCCGTTGTCTCAGGGGGGGGATTTCGACGACCCAGCCGGCGATGCGATGGTAGAGGTCCTCCCGGAAATCCCCGGTTCCCAGCATGGAGGAGATGTCGCGGTTGGTGGCAGCGATGATCCGGCACGAGATTGGAATCGGTTGGCGACTGCCCAGCCGGTAGACCTCCTT
>JBDLIO010000512.1:0-3117 GCA_039714865.1 Acidobacteriota bacterium
TGCCGTCAAGGGCAATGAAGGGCATATTGCTGAAATAGCCGATCGCACCTGCCTGGAATACTCCCAGTGGTTGCGGGAGGTCGGGTCGCGAACGAAGCACCTTTGCAAGCCGCATATGGCGATTGATGTTTTTTCCATCCGTACGCCAGAACATGTCACGGGCCTGAAAAACAAAGGTCAGACCGACGGACAATGTGGTCATGATCAGCCACAATCTGAAAAACCGAGGAGGCAGGTGACGGCCGAGTCTGTCCATGACAATTCCGCTGAGTACGCATCCCACCGCGAGAATGCTGAATACATATCGTCCGTAAAACCAGTGACCGGGAACCCGCAGAGCATAGGCCGCCAGAAGGCCGATGACCCACAGCCAGGGGAGTACTGAGAAGGTCTTCCTGCTCATCAATCCCAAGCGCCACGCCAGGGCGCCAAATGCCCCGTAAACGGCTGAGGTGAGCATCAGTGGTATCGCATGGAAACGCCCTGGATCCATCACCTGATGCAAAACATAGCCGATGGGGATCACCGGGATCGGGATCAGTGGCTGGCTGACCACCTCGCCGGCCAGGCGGGCCAGATTGTCGCCGTAGAAAGCGAGGCTCCCATATGCGAAATTGCTGAAGATCGCCCTTTCGCAGTAGAGCTCCGAGAGCACGCGTACGGCAGCACCGCTTTCGGGAAGAATGCTCCCGCCAATCACAAGACACCACGTCACCCATGGGCTCACGACGGCTGCGCCGACTGCGGTCGCCATGATGAGGGGGCGAATGGAACGGCTGCCAAAACGAAAGAGATAATCGGCTGCCAGTACCATCACCAAGACGACGCTGTCGACTCGGGCCAGCCAACAGAGGCCCGCCAGCAGGCCCAACAAGCCTCCGGCGACGAGGTCGTTGCGTTGTCGAATACAAAACAGGTATCGTTCGAGTGTCCATAGCAAAAGACACGTCGCCAAACCGGTCTCCATGCCATTGAGACCATGGTCGACAACATAGGGAGAAAAGGTCCAAAGACCCAGCGCGAAGAGCCCTCCTCGACGACCCCCAAAGCCCGAGGCCAAACGCCAGATCGCGAGGGATGAGAGGCCGTGTATCACTGCGAGAAGGCTCAGGACCGCATGAATCGGCAACACGGCGTTTGCGGAGGGGACGACCCACCAGATCGGCACCAACAACAAAGCCCACAAGGCCTGGAACCCGCTGGTCAAGGTGACACTGTCGAAGGTCAGTCCCGACCCGGCAGCGAGGTTTCGGGCAATCCCAAAGTAGTAAAAGCTGTCATCGGTCAATGGGCCGAAAGGTACCTGCCAACTTTCAAAGGGCAGCCAGGCCAGCGCCAGCCGACCGACAACTCCGACGGCAATCAGGAGTCGGCCGTATCTTCCGGGGTTGACGATATTCACTGAATGAATCCTCTGCCGGAAGAATATACAGCAGATGATTCGCAGGCCGGGGGCCGCCGCGGTCCCGGCCCCTGTTCCCAAACCCGTACCAGGCACGCGCCGTCCGAGAGGGGCGCTCTTGGTGTCTTGGGATTCAGCGTCAGCGCCTTTCCGACTGATAGCTGATGGCTGATAGCTGATAGCTGATAGCTGATAGCTGATAGCTGATAGCTTCTGTACCATGACCCCATGGGACACGTCGTTTACGGGACTGCAGGCCACATCGACCACGGAAAGACCGCGCTGGTCAAAGCGCTGACCGGGACGGACTGTGACCGGTTGCCCGAGGAACGGGAACGCGGCATTACGATTGAATTGGGTTTTGCCGGTCTGAAACATGACGGTGGTGAACTGCACTTCGTCGACGTTCCCGGGCACGAAAGACTGGTCCACACGATGATCGCCGGCGCGGCGGGCATCGATCTGGCGTTGCTGGTAGTGGCGGCCGATGAGGGCGTCATGCCCCAGACTCGAGAGCATCTTGAGGTCATCCGGTTGATGGGTGTGGCCGGAGGGGCCGTCGCCTTGACCAAGGTTGATCTCGTCGACGAGGAGACTCAGGACTTTGCGGTCGAGGAGGTCAGGGAAATTCTTGAGGGTACGGCCTTTGAGGGCGTGCCGATCGTACCGGTCTCGGCTCACACCGGGGAAGGTCTGGATGAGCTTCGGCAGATCTTGATCCAACAGTCGGCCGACGTCAGACCCCATCAGGTCGAGGGCAGGCCGTACCGGGAGGCCGTGGACAGGGTGTTCACCCTTGCCGGGGCGGGTACGGTGGTCACCGGAACTTCTCTGTGGGGACGGCTGGATGTTGGGGCGCCCATCGTTCTGATGCCGGCGGGACAGGAAGGCCGGGCCAGACGACTTCACGTCCACGGGGAAGAACGGTTGCAGGTTGAAGCGGGCGAGAGAGTGGCGCTCAATTTGGCGGGTCTCGGGACGATGGACTGTCCCCGCGGGACGCAGATCCTGTCTCCGGGCCCCTGGCGCCCGACATCGCTGGTGACCATGAGGCTGGAGCTCTTGGAAGGGGCAACGGGTCCACTTGATGAGGGCGATGAGGTTGAGGTTCACGCCCTGGCAATGAGGGCGCCGGCTCGAATCGATCGCCTGGCATCTCGCCCCCTGAAACCGGGCGAATCGGTAGTGGCCCAGATCCTCCTCCGTCAAGAAATGATGCTCTTCCCGGGAGATCGATTGGTTCTGCGGCGGCCGTCTCCGGTCAACACCTTTGCGGGCGGCCAGGTCCTCGATACGCAGCTTCGACTGTTCCGGAGGGCCCGGGCGGCCGAATTGGGCAAGGTCGGCAGCGTTCATCGAACGGATTGGCCGAGACTTTTTGAGCGGTGGATTGCCGATGCCGGCCTGGCGGCCCCCTCGCTGGACGAACTGGCCGGCCGTCTGGGAGTGCTTGGAGACAGTGCACAGGGGATTTTGGGTCGCCTGCTGGCGAACGAGAAGATCAGGACGTTATCGACGACGCCTCCCAGGTTCATCTCGGAGAGTGTCTTGGGAGAGCTGGTCGAAAGGGCCAAGAGCGAATTGAAAAAACGGCTGGCGGACCAGGAAGTTTCTTCCGGTGTGCCGGCTCGCGACTTCGTGGCCTCCCTCCTGCCGCCCCCGGCTCTGGCTCTTGCGCCGCAGCTCCTCGAGGAGTTGCGCCGGCGCGGTGTGGT
>JBDLIO010000513.1:0-3113 GCA_039714865.1 Acidobacteriota bacterium
GCCGGCGCCGGGCTCACCGGAGGCGGTAACTCAGGCGATGTCGTCCTGTCGATCCCAGACCAAGGCGTGCTGCCAACGATGATCAATGGCGACAGTGCTTCAACCTGGGACGTCCTGAAATGGGATTGTATGGGCCAGGCCTGCTGGGCCGCCGACAGCCTGACCCTTCCCTTCTCGGGAACCGTGTCGGCAACCGGCCATTCCGGATTTAATGTCGTCAACAGCGGCACTGCGCCGGCCATTGAGGGCGAGGGTTCGACAACCGGCATCGGTGTTCGCGGCGTTGCGACTTCGTCTGCCGGCGTGCTGGGCACCTGCACCGGCACCTCCTGTGAAGGCGTCAACGGAAGCGCCTCGAGCACCAGCGGTATGACCTACGGAGTACACGGAGTGGTCTACAGCCCGGACGGTCGAGCGGTCTTCGGCTACAACGACGCCTCCAGCGGCACTGGTCTCGGCGTCTTCGGCCAAAGCAGCAGCACCGGGGGTACCGGTGTCAAGGGCCGGGCTACACGAACCACCGGGGAGACCTACGGCGTCGTAGGCCAGGTCTCAAGCCCCGATGGAAGAGGTGTCTTAGGTGTGTCACCGTTTATGGGAACCGGCGGATCCGCGACCGGAACTTCTGGGGAGACATTCGGAATCTGGGGCGCCGCCAACTCCGCCGAAGGTTATGGCGTCTTCGGTCGCAACATGTCGACCGGATCCGGCGCCATGGGTGTCATGGGGGAAACGGCCGGCAACTCCGGATGGGCCTCCGGCGTCTACGGCACGGCTCACGGCTTGAGCGCCATCGGCGTCACCGGATGGAACTCTTCAGGCGGCCCCGGACTGTACGCCTGGAGCCAGACCGGCACCGGCCTGATCGTCAAGGGCACCGGCACGGGCAACCTGGCCGAGATCTACGACCACACGGTCGGTCTGCGGTGGAGGGTCACTCACGACGGCCACGTTTATGCCGACGGGACCTTTCACGCGGGGGGAGCGGATTTTGCCGAGATGGTGCCTGTCCGGCAACGAGACCTCGAACCCGGCGATGTCGTCGTCATGACCGCCGACGGGCGCTTGACGCGGAGTTTCGAGGCGCACCAGGCATCGGTGGTCGGCGTGATTTCAACGCGTCCCGGTTATCTCAGTGATCTCTACCGCGATGTGGATGAGGCCGAAAAGGCCCCTCTGGCGGTTGTCGGCATCGTCCCGGTCAAGGCCACTGCCGCCAACGGAGAAATTCGCCCCGGCGACATGCTGACGCCATCGGCTGTTCCAGGCACGGCCATGCGATCCCGAAGGGTCATCCCGGGAACGGTGATCGGCAAAGCGATGGAAAAACTGGAATCCGGAGAAGGCCTGATCCGGATGCTGGTGATGCTCAGGTAGGCCCTGAACTGACGCCGTGATGCGCCAGGAAGGCTGCAGCACCTTCCGAGCCCATGTATCGGGCCAGGGTCTTGACGGGCGTTTCGCGCAGGTCCACCATCACCAGCACATCCAACACATCCGAGAAGTCGGGATCGACGTTGAATCCCAACAGACGCCCCCCCAACTTGAGGTATTGCCGCAGCAGGATCGGCATGCCCTTGTGGTCCGCCTCGATCTCGGCGATGAATCGGGAAACGTCTTCGAGATCCCTCAGATCGCCTACCCCGCGCCGAATGACCCGGGAGGGCCTCTCTTTGAACGGACTCCTCGGGTGGACCCATTTGCACCACGGATGATGGTAGGTGTTCTGCTTGAGAAAGGCCGCCATCAACTGCTGGGACGAGGACCGGTAATCCGCCGAGATGCTGACCGGTCCGAAGAGGGTGGTGCATTCGGGATTCTGAACGACGAAACGGCCGATGCCCTTCCACAGGAGCAGCAGGCCGGCGAAGCTCTTCTGATATCTGGGTTGGATGAAGGATCGACCCATCTCCAGGGCCGTGCCCATCGAGTCGAACAGCCTGGTGTGATACCGAAACAGGGTCGAGGTGTAGAGCCCTTCGAGACCGTCCTCGGCCAACAAGGTATCGGTGCAACCGATACGGTAGGCCCCGACCACTTCCTTGTCTTCACGATGCCAGACAAAGAGGTGCTGGTAGATCTCGTCGAAATGGTCCAGATCCAGTTCCCGCCCCGTGCCCTCTCCAACGTCGCGGAAGGTCAGTTCTCGGAGCCTGCCGATTTCGGTCAGAAGCGCCGGGATGTGTTCACCGTCGGCAATCCAAACCTCCTGGCAACCGCTCTCGGCCAGGAGATTTTTCCGGGGCAAATAATCGACCTCGGCTTCCAGCCGGCTCCGCTCGACGGGGTCGATGATGGCGGCCGGCAAATCAGGCGTCTTGCGCGGTTGCGTCGGTTTCGGCGACAGTGGCAGACGTTCCCCGAGGATCTCGGTTCGCCGGCGGAGGAAGTTCATCCTGGCCTCTCCGGTCTCGAAGGTCCGAAGGTCCGAATACTTGACCGGACTGCCGATGCACACCTTGAGCGGCCTGCCCCGTCGTGCAAGCAACTCCCTGGGCAGCATTGCGGTCCTCAATACGGGGTGAACAAGACCGGCCAGTTGGAAGAGCGGCCCGTTATGACCGGCGAAATACACGGGAATGACCGGACACTGGGCCTTGCTGATCAGTCTATCCACCGTCTCGGCCCACGGTGGGTCAACAACCGCCCGTTGCCTGAGATCCAAACTGGCCACCTCGCCGGCCGGAAAGACGACAAGGAGCCCGCCTTCGGCCAACCACCGATGCGCCTGCCTCAAACCCGCGAGGCTGCGGCCTGCCGCTTCCACGCTTTCGAAGGGATCGACAAGAAGGAAAAGCTCCCTCAATTCCGGGATCCGTCCCAGCAAGAAGTTGGCGAGGATTCGAACGTCAGGGCGAATGGTCAGCAGCAACAGGGCCAGCGCCAGACCCTCGATCCCGCCGTAGGGATGATTTGCCACGACGACCGTAGGTCCCTCCCGGGGCACCTTGGCCATGTCGTCGGCGGCAATGTTGATTCGTACGTCGAATTGCTCAAAAACCGCCTCGAGAAAAGCTGAAACCGATTCGCCTTCGGGTAGCTCGAGGTACTGCCGGTCCAACTCCTTCAATCCGAGAACACGCTCGAGCGGCGCCCGCCAGAGAAGATCCAGC
>JBDLIO010000514.1:0-3111 GCA_039714865.1 Acidobacteriota bacterium
GTCATACCGGGCCGTAGTGACGGCGCCGGATCGGTGATGCCGATCTTGACCTCGAACTCGGTCTTCTGGTCGGTCGTGCCCCGGGCCGATATCCTGGCGCTCGAGGCGATCTCCGTGACCTCCCCGGCCAGTCGGACATCCTGCAACGCGTCGATCTCGATTTCCGAGGCGTCATTGAGGGTGACCAGAACGATGTCGTTCTCGTCGACGTCCACGAGAGCTTCCATTCCTGCCAGGTTGGAAAGCTCCATGATGACGTCTTCCTGGAACTGGGAACCCAGCGCGATCTCGCCGACCTCCTTGTTGAGCCGGCTCACAGTGCCCGAGATGGGTGCATAGATGGAGGTTTTCGACAGCGCGTCCTGCGCCTGTTTGAGGGACGCCTGGGCCTGAGCCACCTGATCTCGCGCCGCTTCAAGGCGGGCCTTCTCAACCTGGGCGCCGGCGTAGGTGGTGTCGAGGGTGGCCTGCGACTCGAGGTTCTTCTCGAACAGTTGGGACGTTCTCTCGTGGTCCTTTTGCGCCTTGAGCATATTCTCTCGCGCAAGGTCGACGTTGGCCTCCGCTACCCGGAGATTCGCCTCGCCACTCTCGAATGCGGCGACATAACGTTCCCGGTCGAGTTCAACGAGCAACTGGCCTTTCTCGACCCAGCCCCCTTCCTCTACCGACAGGCGGGTGATCTTTGCACTGACATCGGCCGAAATATTGACCTGGGTGACCGGTTGGATCTTGCCCGTGGCGTTGACGGTCTGGGTGACCGTACGGCGGCCGACCGGTTCGACCTCGACGGTCAGGTCGTCACTCGTACGGTTCCGAACACCAAAACCGACTGCCACCGCGGCCATGACCACGATTCCCACAATGCTGAGAATGACTCGACGTTTCCACATTTTGACCTCGCTATTCCCCGATCCTCGTCGAGGCACACCCAGGAACTCTTGATTGGGTTGCCTCTGACAGTTCGAAATACGAGGTCAAGGGCGGCAGGTTGCGAAAACATCGAGATGCGCGGTATCGACTGTGTCCCTCGCGTATATACTGTCGGCGGGTATTTGAGGTCTGTGGGGGGCTGGTGAGATGAGTTCGAAGACTGTGATTCCTTTGTTGTGCGTGCTGCTTCTTTCCGGATGTGGAGGTGTGTCGGAGGTAGGCGACATCGGAAAAACGGCCATGCCGGTTCCGCCGCCGGACCGACTCAAGGCAGCCGGCGAGCCGGCGGTATATCCGGACCCCGAGCTGGGACCTGTGGCGCCGGCCGACCCAGTAGTTCTGGGTCTTTTGCCACGGATTGCCGATGACCCGATTGCGGCAGGTTGGGTGCCGCGTCCCCGCACCGGTCGCCCAGAGGTGCCGATTTCGCCGGAGGAGGCGGACCGCCGGCGCGAGCAATCCCTTCGGTTGAACCCTCAGGGCCATATTCAAATCATCGAGACCCTCGGAAACCGCCCTCAGCAGTCACGAGCACCGTCGCTCGAGACCAGTTTCGAGTCGATCAACTTCGACGACGGCAATGGCCAGACACCGCCGGATCCGGAGATGGCGGCTGGTCCAAATCACCTCATAGCGGTCGTCAACTCGATGGTCGAGGTCTACGACACCTCCGGCAGCACGTTGTCCGGGCCGGTCGCCACAGACACCTTCTTCAGTGGAGTTGCGGGCTGTTCGAATACCTTTGACCCAAACACGCTTTACGACGAGAAGGAGGACCGGTTCTTCATCGGCATCGACTCGTATTCGGGTCCAGGAACCGATAACGGCTACTGTTTTGCGGTGTCGGCCACAGGTGATCCAACCGGTACGTGGTATCGCTATTCATTCGACGCGACCGCCAACGCCGGTGATTTTTTCGACTATCCCCAGGCGGGTATCGGTGATGAGGCAATCTTCATGGCCGGAAACGTGTTCGGTAGTAGCTACCATGCCGATGTGTGGGCGATCAAGAAGAGTGACGTCTACAACAATTTGGCGGCGACCGTCGTTCGCCGGACGGTGAATGGATCATTGTCCCGGCCGATGAACGCCCACGGGCATGCGCAGGGGACCTGGCCCAACGGCAACACCCACTACCTGATGGTCGATTACTTCAACGGTACCACGATGGGGGTGCAGGAGTGGACAGACCCATTCGGGGCCAATACATTCACCAGCCTCGGTACCGTGGACCTCAATTCGGCCAGCGGGGTGACCGGAGGTTACCCTATCGATACTCCGCAGATGGGGAGCGCCAACGACATTCAGGGCAACGACTATCGGATACAGGACGCCGAGTACCGAAACGGCCACATCTGGCTTGCCCATACCATCGCCTGCAATCCGGGGCAGGGTACGGTCAATTGCGTCCGCTGGGCCGAAATTGACCCGACCAGTGGAGGACTCGGTTACCCCTCCGTTGTGCAGTCCGGTGTCTTTTCAAGCGATGGCGAGTACCGTATCTTCCCCAACCTGGCGGTCAATCACTGCAACGATGTCACGATCGGCTTCACCAAGTCGAGCGACTCCATGTTTCCGGCGGTTTTTTTTACGGGGCGGCTCGGAAGCGATTCAAGCGGCACGGTGCAGGATGAGGCTCTGCTCAAGGTCGGCGAGGTTGCCCACAGCTCCTACGACGACCCGCCATACCGGTGGGGAGACTATTCGGGCGCAACGCCGGACCCGAACGGGGTCGACACCTGGTATCTGGGCGAGTACACGCGAGAAAACTCGCTCAGTTCGAAATGGGGGACCTTTATTGGTCGTTTCTCAACCGACTGCCAGGCGCAGGCTCCGGTGTCAGTCTTCAGCGACGGCTTCGAGACCGGTGACCGGTGCCGGTGGTCGGCTGCAGTGGGCGACGTCGATACATGTCCGTAGGAAGGCCGGCAGCAGGACCATGAACGACGAGTGGCGGACCGTAGACGACGAAGAGGTCGACGAGGGCACGATGCTCTTGATGCAGCGGGGCGAGCGTGAGTTCGTGATTTCGGTGGATCATCTCACCCTGATGACCTCGGAATCCAACCTCAGTGAGCTGGAACTGGGCCGGGTTCCCTGCGAGCGACTGCGGAATCGAGCGAACCCTCGGGTACTGTTGGCCGGCCTGGGCATGGGTTACACCCTGCGGGCGGCACT
>JBDLIO010000515.1:0-3110 GCA_039714865.1 Acidobacteriota bacterium
CCTGGCGGCCCATCGTCGCCGGATGCCGGCGGCGGCGACCGACCTCGAAAAGCTGCGTGGAGAAGCTCCCCTGCCGCGAGCATTGCAGAGGCTGCTCGCCCGAAGCTCCCAACGGGAAGGTTCCACAGCGCACGAAAATCCAGCGGCCGAGGCCACCGAGGCGACGTAGAGGGGAAGATAAAGTCCGACTGGTGTGTTAATTCCAATAGTGATCAGGATGTGATCACGGGAAATCGCGGTTTTGGAATCAACGAACGCCAGGGGTTTCCGGGTTGACACATTCCCAAGAACTATCAATGCGCTTTGGGAATGTGACACTTTTGTGAACTCTCGGACATGACAGCGTTATTTCCGTGCCGCACATTCGGAGTGAGGTTCAGCAAGACGGAGGTTGGGCAGACGAGACGGCAGGCCTCACTGATCGATAGAATGGGAGAGATTTTATGAAACGGCTGCACACACCACACATCCTGATGGCCGGTTGCCTGGCCTTGACCGCACTTGCCGCGCACGCAGCGGCGCCCGTTGGGGAGGACAGTGCTTTTCGGCCTTACGCTGTCGGGAATAGGGCGGTGACCGCCCAGATGCCCTTCATCAAGAATCAAGGTCAGATTCCCAATGCCGATGTGCGGTTTTATTCCCGCACGTTCGCAGGGACGGTGTTCGTGACCGAGGAAATTGAGCTGGTCTACGCCCTGCCGCAGAAGAACCCTGCCGATGCAGGCGCCCTCTGGGCCTTTCGCGAGAGTTTTCTCGGCCGGAAACCTGCAAGGGCTCAGGGTGACGAGCCGAGTCCGGTCCGCGTCAGCCACTTCAAGGGAAATAGTGCAAAGGCCTGGAAGCCCCAACTCGAAACCTACGAGAGTGTCGATCTGGGCGAGCTGTACCCGGGGATTCGAGTGACGCTCAAGGCCGCCGCGAACAATGTTGAAAAGCTGTTCCATGTTTCGCCGGGCGGTGATGTCGACGCGATCGACATCGCCATCGAAGGCGTTGAAGCCATCTCGATCAATCCCCGCGATCAACTGGTGCTGACGACCTCGCTCGGCGATATCGTATTCACGGCGCCGGTCGCCTACCAGCTTGTGGACGACGGAGGGCGCAGGCCCGTGGAAGTAGCGTACGTGCTGGCTGACAACCATCACTACGGCTTCAGTCTCGGAGAGTACGATCACGATCGAGAACTCGTCATCGACCCGCTGCTGGCGTCCACCTACATCGGCGGGCACAATCCGAACCCCCCAGGAAATTACGATGACGACATCATCCACGGAATGGTGACGGCAGGGGGCGACGTCTACGTCGCGGGCGCCACACAGTCGCCCGATTTTCCCGTTCATCTGGGCTACGACGAAACGCTGGACAGCGCGTACCCGGACGGATTCATCACGCGTCTCAGTGGCGACTTGTCCACTGTGATCGCTTCGACCTATATCGGGACCGAGGGCTTCGACCGCGTGACGGACATTGCCCTCGATGACACCGGAGCGATCATTGCGATCGGCCAGGGAGGTTACGGATTTCCTCTGACCGACGGCGCGTACAACTGGAATGGCATCATTTCGGCGGGTGGTGGCTTCGTCGCCAGACTCAGCGCGGACCTGTCCACCCTGATGGGATCGGCCCTGGTGTCGCCTGGGGACTACCCGACTGCGGTCGGTTTGGGTAACGGTGGGATCTATTTCGGCGGTGGCACCAACAACCCGGATTTCCCGATTACACCTGACGCCTACCTGAACACCTGCTGCCAAATGGGTGCCTTCGGCATCCGCGAATATAACGGTTTCGCAGGCTCTTTATCTTCGGACCTCAGCACCCTGGAGGCGATGACCTACCTCAGCGGTAGAGAGGTCTCAGGCATTTCTGTTGCGCCCGACAGCAGCGTGTTTATCACCGACGGCTGGGATTATGCGGTGACGGGTTACGTCGCCCGCTTCGACCAGGGACTGACAACGCGTTCGGCCCGCCTGTCGTACTACCCGGGCAGCAATAGTGGGAGCAGCCGGACCTACTTCAATGACGTCGTCGCCGGCGACGATTTCGTGGTGGTTTCCGGGCAGACCTACATGAATGACCTGCCGGCAACTGACGGAGCGTTCGACACCACCTGCGGCACGGATGGACTCTGCGACGGTGTTGGGCCGTTGGTGGTTCCAAGGTCGGATGGGTTTGTCGCAATCTACAGTCACGACCTCCAGAACACCATCGCATTGACCTACCTGGGTGGTTCAGATCACGAGTCCATTCGTTCTGTCGCATTGGGTGCATCTGGTGACATCCATGTCACCGGAGAGACAATCTCTGTAGATTTCCCAACGGTTGGAGACGGCGCGGATGCGGACTGCGGCAGCGACGGCCAGTGTGACCCGGCCGGCCCGGGCGACCCTCCGGTGGCTGATGGATTCGTTGCACGACTCTCGGCCGACCTGTCACAGCTGAGATACGGCACGTACCTCGGGGGATCGGGCGAAGATCGGCCCAAGGTCATCACGGTGGATGACGCAGGATGCCTTTATACCGCCGGATATACGCGATCAGTGGACTTTCCCACGACGGATGGAGCGTTCGACCGGAGCTTTAACGGAGGCACTTCGGACGCCTTCATCAGCCAGATCGATGCCGGTCCCGGCGCTATGATCTTTGTCGACGATTTCGAGACCGGGGACATGCTCCGTTGGAGCGGAAATTGATGTTGGTGGAGCGCCAATCCTCTTTCCGCCATTGAAGAATTGGCGAGGAAAGCACAGGGAATTGCCGTGACCCATGGGGGAATCGCCACGCTACAATCGGCGGCAACGCTGATCCAGCGTCTCAATCGGAGGCCGTACGAAATGACCCATAGCTATCCCCTTGAATCAGGCTGGCTGTACCGAATGCCGGTTTGGTGCCGAACAGCCGCGCGCCCTGAAGGACGCGCCTACATCTAACCCGACCTTCTCACCGGTGATCTGCTGCGGCGCGAAATATACAGTTATCTTCGACGTTTTCTTGAATTCGCTCAATCAACGTACCGTCGGGTACGCCTCACTCACTCATTCTGCGAAAACGCCGAATCTCACCGCGTCTTCCGCACCTCGCGACGAAAACCGGTGAGAAGGTCGGGCTAACCC
>JBDLIO010000516.1:0-3106 GCA_039714865.1 Acidobacteriota bacterium
TGATCAGCATTGTTCACCCAGGAGCCGGTTAGGCGCCGCTCGCTTCAGACTTAGATGGACAATGCCGGCTCACCGATTGTAGTCGAATCCGGTCTACGGTTCTTCGGTGGGATCTCCGGGCCGGCCTCAGACACGCGACGGCCAGTTTCGGACTTGAGATTGGTCACTGTTGTAGTGTATTCCGGAAGTGGTTGATAATAAATATTTTAGCACTGAGATTGTGCGCCATGCTCCTCTGGCATCGTTCTTGGTTTTCTCCATGTCGTTGAATCTGCGGCAGGGCCCGGGATCACCTCCGCCGCCACCCTGTTCCGATCCCAGGCGCAGGAGGCCTTGATGTGGTGATATTCTCCCGCCGGAATGGTTCGTTTGATTTATGAGTGCTGGGCGGGGGGGTGGTTCGGTGACGGGCTTGTGGGAGGTGACCGGTGAACAACCTCCTGGTCATTCTCGGGCCGACGGCATCAGGCAAGACGCGCCTTGGCGTCGAACTGGCGCGTGAGAGCGGCGCCGAGATCCTCTCCGTAGATTCGCGCCATGTCTTCCGTGGCCTGGACATCGGCTCCGGGAAAGACCTCGAGGAGTATGGTTCAGGTCACTCGAAGGTTCCCTGCCACCTGATCGATATCGTCGATCTTGACGTTGAGTTCAGCGTCTTCGATTTCCAGAAGAGGTTCTTTGAAGCCTTTGAAACCCTGCAGCAGAGGGACACGCCGGCGATTGCCGTCGGCGGCAGCGGCCTCTACCTCGAATCGGTATTGAAGCAATACCGGATGGTCGATGTGCCGCCGAACGAGAAGTTGCGATCTGAGCTGCACAGCCTCTCAGTCGAGGAACTTGGGCAGCGGCTGGAAAAGCTGCGCCCGGTCCATAACACCACCGATTCCGAGGACCGGGAGCGGGTGATTCGGGCGATCGAGATCGCCGACTACACGGCCTCCCATCAGCCGGAAGCTGCTCCCGATATTGATGCGTTGGTGCTTGGTATTCGTTGGGACAGGGCGGTGCTGCGCCGCCGTATTCGTGACAGATTGTCGGCCAGGTTGCGCGGCGGCTTGATCGAGGAGGTCGAACAGCTGCATGCCGATGGAGTGTCCTGGGAGAAACTCTCTTTCCTGGGGCTCGAGTACCGATTTGTGTCGGAATTCCTGAAGGGTGAGATCCGTAACGAGAACGATCTCAAGCAGAAGCTGGGCTCAGGCATTTGTGCCTTCGCCAAAAGACAAGAGACCTGGTTCCGGCGAATGCAGCGGCGAGGGGTGCAGATTCACTGGATCGATGAAGGCGATGTTGCCGAGGCCCGTCGTGTGATCGAAGCCAACGGGGGATTCGCGGGAATCGGAAGCCGAACGGCATGAATCGCGCCAGGCGTTTCGAGCTTTGGGTCGAAAAGAGGAATACCACCAAAAGGCCGCTGATCGGAGCCGATTTTCATGGAGTTTCGCGTGCCGTCGTCATTCCGGTCCTGGCCGAAAGCGAGACGCTCTTTCAGACGTTGAGAAGTCTCGCCGAGAACCCTGCCGAGGAATTGAAAGACACGCTGGTTGTCTGTGTCGTCAACAACCGGGCCGAGCCCTATGCCCGTGCCGACCAGATTGCCGACAACCAAAAGGCACTGAAGCAACTCGAGGAGATCGCACAGGGCCATGCCCTGCGGTTGGCGTACATCGACGCTTCCTCACCCGGAAAGGAACTTGGGCCCAAGATGGGAGTGGGGGAGGCGCGCCGAATCGGGCTCGATAGCGCGCTTGGAGTTTTGTGCCTCAACGAAAAGCCTGAGGGGCTTCTGATCAGTCTCGATGCCGACACGCTGGTGGAACCCGGCTACCTTCGGGCGATCGGAGAACATTTTGCCTCCTGTGATGCCGGGGCCGGGGTGGTGGCCTATCACCATCCCATCCCGGAGGAACCCGAGCGCCGGGTAGCGATGATCCTGTATGAGCTGTTCTTGCGTTATCACGAGTTGGGGTTGCGTTCGGCCGGGTCGCCTTATGCCTGGCCGACCGTCGGTTCGACGATCGTTGTTCGGGGTGATGCCTATGTCGCCGCCGGAGGCATGAACCGCAAACAGGCCGGTGAGGATTTCTACTTCATCCAGCAGTTGGTCAAGACTTCAACGGTCTCCAGGATCGATTCGACGATCGTCTGTCCCTCAAACCGTGCCTCGGACAGGGTGCCGTTTGGGACCGGGGCGGGTATCGGCCGGCACCTGGCCGGGGACGATGGGCTTTTTCGGGTCTATCACCCCGAAGGCTATCGGGTGCTTGGTGCCTGGTTGGACCTGGTTTGCGAAAGCCTGGATGCGTCGGCCGAGGCGCTGCTTGAAGGCGCCGGTGCAATCAATCCGGAACTCGAGTGTTTTTTGAATCAGCGAGGATTCGCGGAGATCTGGCCGGGTCTCAAGCAGAACGCCCCGGACCTCGCCGGCCTTGAGGCCCAGTTTCACCGCTGGTTTGACGCCTTCAAGAGCCTCAAGTTGATGCACCATTTGAGGGATCACGGATATCCTCCGATGGCGATCGAGGAAGCGGTCGCAGATCTACTTCCTTCGATTGGGGCGGAAGTTGACTGTTGTGTCGATTCAGATCGGCTGTTCCATTTGCTCGATCAGCTGCGGGTTACCTGTCGGGAATGGGATTGAAACAGAGTTCGAGCCGCCTTCCGCAAGCCAGGGCCCACGAAAACATCATTTCGGCGGTGGGATTGGCATTCCAGCGCTCAGCCTGGGAGATTGCCTGTTGGGTTATTGACAAGCGGTCGGCAAGTTCATTTTGGGTCAACCCGGCATTTTGACGGATAGTCCGCAGCAGGTACCCGGGTTGCTGGGATTCCCTGTGGGGGAGCTTGCCCCACTGCCGAAGAGTTTGCCATTCGCGGTAATCCCGTGGCCGCCGCCGAGTGAGTCGTGTGGTCATCAGTGGGACTCCATTGGGCCTCTGTTTGCCCATGTCTCCAGAATCTCAGGGTTTGGATCAGACGTTGACCATTCTCGATCGAACTCTTCGAGAGCCTCGAGCGCATTGCTGAATCCCGCCTCCCGGGCTCTGCGTGTCAGACGTTCAATTCCGCCATTGCCGAAACACGAGTTCAGTGTGCACTTCGGTTG